>NZ_JBFSSD010000010.1:0-147114 GCF_041466145.1 Vibrio sp. 10N.239.312.D08
GAGAACGTTGGTGCACTTCTACGTGGTACTAAGCGTGATGACGTTGAACGTGGTCAAGTACTTTCTGCGAAAGGTTCTATCAACCCACACACTAAGTTTGAGTCTGAAGTATACGTACTTTCTAAAGACGAAGGCGGCCGTCACACTCCTTTCTTCAAAGGTTACCGTCCACAGTTCTACTTCCGTACAACTGACGTAACAGGCGATATCACTCTACCAGAAGGCGTAGAAATGGTAATGCCAGGTGACAACGTTCAAATGACTGTTGAGCTAATCGCTCCAATCGCAATGGACGAAGGTCTACGTTTCGCAATCCGCGAAGGTGGCCGTACAGTTGGTGCTGGTGTTGTAGCTAAAATCTTTGCATAAGATTTGACGAACCACTAGTAAAAAGGGCATCATTTGATGCCCTTTTTCTGCGCTAAAAAAAGAGTTGGATGTTTTGACATCGATTTTTGCTCTTAGCAAAGAATTAAACGGTCTTTTTGACTAAAATGACTGTTAGATGTGTTGTTTTGCAACGCAAAGGAATGTGCCCTGCAACAGCGGGGTTATTGTCGTCTATATTTAAGACTTATCACAGGTTGGTTTTATGAAAGCAAACGCTGAAACTCCTGATAGCTCAGGTGCAGCAGATACAATGAAGTGGATTGTCGCTTTTGTTCTGTTGGCTGCTGCTGTTGTGGGTAATTACCTGTATGGTGAATTGTCTGTTGTAATTCGCGCTGCAGGTGTAGTTGTGCTGATTGCTGCCGCACTAGGCGTTGCAGCAACAACAACTAAAGGTAAAGCTGCGATCGATTTTGCAAAAGAATCTCGTATGGAGATTCGTAAAGTTGTTTGGCCTACTCGCCAAGAAACTATGCAAACTACATTGATCGTTTTAGCTGTATGTATTGTTATGTCTCTAGTGCTTTGGGGAATTGACGGCATTATGGTCCGTCTAGTTTCTCTAGCAACTGGGGTGTAGAGGGTTCTGATTCATGAGTGAAGCTCCAAAAAAACGTTGGTATGTAGTTCAAGCCTTTTCTGGCTTTGAAGGTCGTGTTGCACAGTCGCTACGCGAGCATATTAAAATGCACAACATGGAAGAACTATTTGGCGATGTGCTAGTACCTACTGAAGAAGTAGTGGAAATGCGTGCAGGCCAACGCCGTAAAAGTGAACGTAAATTCTTCCCTGGCTACGTATTAGTTCAAATGATCATGAATGATGAATCATGGCACTTAGTACGCAGCATTCCGCGTGTTATGGGCTTCATTGGTGGTACCTCTGATCGTCCTGCACCAATCACTGATAAAGAAGCTGATGCTATCTTGAACCGTCTAGAGAAAGCGAGCGAGTCTCCACGTCCTAAGACAATGTTCGAAGCGGGTGAAGTGGTTCGTGTGAACGATGGTCCATTTGCTGACTTCAACGGTACTGTTGAAGAAGTAGATTACGAGAAAAGCCGCATTAAGGTATCTGTATCGATCTTTGGTCGTGCAACACCGGTTGAGCTTGAATTTGGTCAGGTTGAAAAACTGGACTAAAACTCTAAGTTTTGAACAAGCTGTGGATAAATACTTCATAAGTTGTTCAAAATAAAAGAGTATAAAAAATCACCTTTTTAGGGTTGTTAAAGGCGCGAATTATGATTATAATTTCGCGCCTTTTTGCTTCTGTGGAAGTGAAAAAGAGTTAATTGAATTTATGGGGAGCTCGCCTTGCGGCTAGCGCATGTACCCAAAATATTAGGAAATATCATGGCTAAGAAAGTTGAAGCTTATATCAAACTGCAAGTTGCAGCTGGTATGGCAAACCCAAGTCCACCGGTTGGTCCTGCTCTAGGTCAACATGGCGTGAACATCATGGAATTCTGTAAAGCGTTCAACGCAAAAACAGAATCTGTTGAGAAAGGTCTACCTACTCCAGTAGTTATTACTGTTTACAACGACCGTTCTTTCACGTTCGTAACTAAGACTCCACCTGCTGCTGTTCTTCTTAAGAAAGCTGCTGGCGTTAAGTCTGGTTCAGGTCGTCCAAACACTGAGAAAGTTGGTACTGTTACTGACGCTCAAGTTCAGGAAATCGCAGAAACTAAAGCTGCTGATATGACTGGTGCTGACATCGAAGCAATGAAACGTTCTATTGCTGGTACTGCTCGTTCAATGGGCCTAGTGGTAGAGGGATAAGATCATGGCTAAACTTACTAAGCGTATGCGCGTAATCCGCGACAAAGTTGACTCAACTAAAGAATACGAAATCAGCGAAGCTGTTGCTCTTCTTAAAGAACTAGCGACTGCTAAATTCGTTGAGTCTGTAGATGTTGCTGTTAACCTAGGCATCGATGCTCGTAAATCTGACCAAAACGTTCGTGGCGCAACAGTGCTACCTCACGGTACTGGCCGTGACATCCGCGTTGCTGTTTTCACTCAAGGTGCAAACGCAGAAGCTGCTAAAGCTGCTGGCGCAGATATCGTTGGTATGGAAGATCTTGCTGAGCAAGTGAAAAAAGGCGAAATGAACTTCGACGTAGTTGTTGCTTCTCCAGATGCAATGCGTGTTGTTGGTCAACTAGGTACAATCCTAGGTCCACGCGGCCTTATGCCAAACCCTAAAGTTGGTACTGTAACTCCTAACGTTGCTGAAGCGGTTAAGAACGCTAAAGCTGGTCAGGTTCGTTACCGTAACGACAAGAACGGCATCATCCACACTACTATCGGTAAAGCATCTTTCGAAGCTAGCCAGCTTCAAGAGAACCTAGAAGCTCTTCTAGTTGCTCTTAAGAAAGCTAAGCCTTCTTCAGCTAAGGGTTCTTACCTGAAGAAAGTAAGCATCTCTACTACGATGGGTGCTGGTGTTGCTGTTGATCAAGCTAGTCTTGACACTCAAGCAAACTAATTTGCTTAGGCGCAGATTTAGTGTATACTTCTGCGCCTAATATTTGTGGTTGGGTGGTTTTAAAGCAATTTGAAATCATCTATCCCAAGACCGTAGGCGCTGTCGATTTTCATTAGATTATTGATAGCTTAATAAAACCTACGTAGGCGATGTTGTGGTTTGAAATGAATTTATTCATTTTTAAATAACATCGTAAACGCTCATTACATTTTGTATTGAGTGCTGTAATCACAACCAGAGGTTAATCCAAATGGCTTTAAATCTTCAAGACAAAAAAGCAATTGTTGCTGAAGTCAACGAAGCTGCCAGTGGTGCACTTTCTGCAGTTGTAGCTGATTCTCGTGGCGTTGAAGTTGGCGCAATGACTTCTCTACGTAAACAAGCTCGCGAAGCGGGTGTTTACATGAAAGTTGTTCGTAACACACTAGCACGCCGTGCGGTTCAGGGTACAGACTACGAGTGTCTAGTAGACACTTTCACTGGTCCAACTCTGATCGCGTTCTCTAACGAGCACCCAGGTGCTGCAGCGCGTCTTTTCAAAGACTTCGCTAAAGAGAACAAAGATTTCGAGATCAAAGCTGCTGCATTTGAAGGCGCAGTTACTGATGCTGAAGTACTAGCGACACTACCAACTTACGACGAAGCTATCGCACGCCTAATGATGTGCATGAAAGAAGCTTCTGCTGGCAAGCTGGTTCGTACTATCGCTGCACTACGTGACCAAAAAGAAGAAGCAGCGGCTTAAGCCTTGCTTTTCACTGGTTGCAAATTAAACTTATTGTTGACTTAAAAGAGAATTGTTATGTCTATTACTAACGAGCAAATCCTAGACGCAGTTGCAGAAATGTCTGTAATGCAAGTTGTTGAGCTTATCGAAGCTATGGAAGAGAAATTCGGCGTTTCAGCTGCAGCTGCAGTTGTAGCTGGTGGCGCAGCTGGCGGCGACGCTGCTGCTGAGCAAACTGAATTCGACGTAATCCTAACTGCTGCTGGCGCTAACAAAGTACAAGTTATCAAAGCTGTACGTGGCGCAACTGGCCTAGGTCTTAAAGAAGCTAAAGGTCTTGTAGACTCAGCTCCTGCAGCGCTTAAAGAAGGCGTTGACAAAGCTGAAGCTGAAGCTCTTAAAGCACAGCTAGAAGAAGCTGGCGCTTCTGTTGAAATCAAGTAATTATTACTTAATTTCATAGCCGCAAGGCTAATGGCTGGTGGTTTATTAACCACCGGCCTTTTTGCGCTGTAGGGCTATGACGAAATTTCCGCTGTTTAACCGTCATAATCCGAGCAAAAAAACAGTCATTTTTTCGAAATGATTGTTCACTACCACTAAACAGCTGTTTGTCACCACCCCCTCTGAAGAGTGTTTTGGGTGGTTTGGGTCACTTATCAGCGAGCTGAGGAACCCCATGGTTTACTCTTATACCGAGAAAAAGCGCATCCGTAAGGATTTTGGTACTCGTCCACAAGTTTTGGACATTCCATACCTGTTATCGATCCAGCTTGATTCTTTCGACAAATTCATCGAACAGGATCCAGAAGGTCAATACGGTCTTGAAGCTGCTTTCCGTTCTGTATTTCCAATTCAGAGCTACAACGGCAATTCTGAGCTGCAATACGTTAGCTACCGTCTTGGTGAGCCAGTTTTTGACGTTAAAGAATGTCAAATCCGCGGTGTTACTTACTCAAAGCCACTACGCGTAAAACTACGTCTAGTTATCTTTGATCGAGATGCACCAGCAGGTACTGTAAAAGACATTAAAGAACAAGAAGTCTACATGGGCGAAATTCCGCTTATGACAGACAATGGTACTTTCGTAATTAATGGTACCGAGAGGGTTATCGTATCCCAGCTGCACCGAAGCCCAGGCGTGTTCTTCGACAGTGATAAGGGTAAGACCCACTCATCAGGTAAAGTTCTTTATAACGCACGTGTAATTCCTTACCGTGGCTCATGGTTAGACTTTGAGTTCGATCCTAAGGATAACTTATTCGTACGTATCGACCGTCGTCGTAAGCTACCAGCATCGATTATTCTTCGTGCACTTGGTAAATCGACTGAAGAGATCCTAGATCTGTTCTTCGACAAGGTGAACTTCGAAGTTAAAGACCAAACTCTTCTTATGGAGTTGGTTCCTGATCGTCTACGTGGTGAAACTGCGTCATTCGACATCGAAGCAAACGGAAAAACTTACGTTGAGACTGGTCGTCGTGTTACTGCTCGTCATATCCGTCAACTTGAAAAAGATGGCGTTGAGCACATCGAAGTACCAGTAGAGTACATCGTTGGTAAAGTTGCATCTAAAGATTACATCAATGAAGCAACTGGCGAGATCATCGTTGGCGCGAACCAAGAGATTAGCCTAGAAGCACTTGCTAACCTGTCTCAAGCAGGTCACAAGGCTCTACAAACTCTGTTCACGAATGACCTAGACCACGGTCCATTCATGTCAGACACTCTACGCGCTGATAGCACAGTAGATCGCATCTCTGCATTGGTAGAAATCTACCGCATGATGCGTCCTGGCGAGCCACCAACAAAAGAAGCTGCAGAGTCTCTATTCGAAAGCCTATTCTTCTCTGAAGAACGTTACGACCTATCAACTGTAGGCCGTATGAAGTTCAACAGCTCTATCGAGCGTGAAGAAGAAGAAGAGCGCGGTACTCTGGATGAATCAGACATCATCGAAGTGATGAAGAAACTGATTGGTATCCGTAACGGTATTGGTGAAGTGGACGATATCGACCACCTTGGCAACCGTCGTATCCGTTCTGTAGGTGAAATGGCAGAAAACCAATTCCGTGTTGGTCTAGTTCGTGTAGAACGTGCCGTTAAAGAGCGCCTAAGCCTTGGTGACCTTGATGCAATCATGCCTCAAGATCTTATCAACGCTAAGCCGATCTCTGCTGCAGTTAAAGAATTCTTTGGCTCTTCACAGCTTTCACAGTTCATGGACCAAAACAACCCATTGTCAGAAGTTACGCACAAACGTCGTATCTCTGCTTTAGGTCCTGGTGGTCTTACTCGTGAGCGCGCAGGCTTCGAAGTACGTGACGTTCACGTAACTCACTACGGTCGTCTATGTCCGATCGAAACGCCTGAAGGTCCAAACATCGGTCTAATTAACTCACTATCTGCGTTTGCACGTTGTAACGATTACGGTTTCCTAGAAACTCCGTACCGTCGTGTAGTAGATGGTGTAGTAACAGAAGAAGTTGATTACCTGTCTGCAATCCAGGAAGGTCAATTCGTAATCGCGCAAGCAAACACCATTCTTACTGAAGAAGGTACGTTTGCAGATGAGCTAATCACAGCTCGTCAAAAAGGTGAATCTGGTCTTCACCCACGCGATCACGTTGACTACATGGACGTTGCGACAAACCAAGTAGTATCTATCGCTGCTTCGCTTATCCCGTTCCTAGAACACGATGATGCGAACCGTGCATTGATGGGTGCCAACATGCAACGTCAAGCTGTACCAACACTTAAGGCTGATAAGCCTCTAGTAGGTACTGGTATCGAACGTAACATCGCAGTTGACTCTGGTGTTACAGCGGTTGCTAAACGTGGTGGTCAAGTTCAGTCTGTAGACGCTTCTCGTATCGTAGTTAAGGTTAACGAAGATGAATTGGTACCTGGCGAAGCTGGTATCGATATCTACAACCTAACTAAGTACACGCGTTCGAACCAAAACACATGTATTAACCAACGTCCAACTGTACTTCCTGGTGAACCAGTTGCACGTGGCGATGTTCTTGCTGATGGTCCTTCAACAGACCTTGGTGAACTAGCTCTTGGCCAAAACATGCGTATCGCATTCATGCCTTGGAACGGTTACAACTTCGAAGACTCGATCTTAGTATCTGAGCGCGTAGTTCAAGAAGACCGTTTCACGACAATCCACATCCAAGAACTATCTTGTGTGGCTCGTGATACTAAGCTGGGTTCTGAAGAGATCACAGCTGATATTCCAAACGTAGGTGAGTCTGCTCTGTCTAAACTAGACGAGTCAGGTATCGTTTACATTGGTGCTGAAGTTAAGGGTGGCGACATCCTAGTTGGTAAAGTAACCCCTAAAGGTGAAACTCAACTGACTCCTGAAGAGAAGCTGCTACGTGCTATCTTCGGTGAGAAAGCATCTGATGTTAAAGATACTTCTCTACGTGTACCAAACTCTGTTTCGGGTACTATCATCGATGTACAAGTCTTCACTCGCGATGGCGTAGAGAAAGACAAGCGTGCACTTGAAATCGAACAGATGCAGCTTAAAGAAGCTAAGAAAGACCTAACTGAAGAGTTCCAAATTCTTGAGGGTGGCCTTCTTAACCGTGTTAAAGCTGTACTTCTGTCTGGTGGTTACTCTGAAGCTAAGCTTGATACTATCGGTCGTAAGCAATGGCTAGAGCAAGTTCTAGAAGACGATGCGCTACAAACACAGCTTGAGCAACTTGCTGAGCAGTGGGATGAGCTAAAAGCAGACTTCGATAAGAAGTTTGAAACTAAGCGTCGTAAAATCACTCAAGGTGATGATCTAGCGCCTGGCGTTCTTAAGATTGTTAAAGTTTACCTAGCGGTTAAACGTCGTATCCAGCCTGGTGATAAGATGGCCGGTCGTCACGGTAACAAAGGTGTAATCTCTAAGATTAACCCTGTTGAAGACATGCCATACGATGAGAAAGGTCAGCCTGTAGACATCGTACTTAACCCGCTGGGTGTACCATCGCGTATGAACATCGGTCAGATCCTAGAAGTTCACTTAGGTTTGGCTGCGAAAGGTATCGGTGACAAGATCAACCAAATGGTTAAGGAACAACAAGAACTGCATAAGTTCCGTGAGTTCCTACAGAAGGTTTACGATCTTGGTGATACTCGTCAGAAAGTTGATATTGCTGAACTGTCTGATGATCAAGTTCGTACACTGATCAAGAACCTACGTGGCGGTCTACCGATTGCTACTCCTGTGTTCGACGGTGCTTCTGAGTCTCTAATCAAAGAACTACTTAAACTGGGTGATCTGCCAGAATCTGGTCAGCTTAAACTGTTTGATGGTCGTACTGGTGATTCGTTTGAGCGTCCTGTAACTGTTGGTTACATGTACATGCTGAAACTGAACCACTTGGTTGATGACAAGATGCATGCTCGTTCAACTGGTTCTTACAGCCTAGTAACTCAGCAACCACTTGGTGGTAAAGCTCAGTTCGGTGGTCAGCGTTTCGGTGAGATGGAAGTATGGGCACTAGAAGCATACGGTGCTGCATATACTCTACAAGAAATGCTAACAGTTAAGTCAGATGACGTTAACGGCCGTACTAAGATGTATAAGAACATCGTAGACGGTAACCATAGCATGGAACCTGGTATGCCTGAGTCGTTCAACGTACTGTTGAAAGAGATTCGCTCGCTAGGTATCAACATCGAGCTAGAAGACGAAGAGTAATCCCTCCTTCTTTTTAAAAGAAGATAGGATTATTTGGTAAAAGGGAGCTTGCTACAGCAGTGAGCTCCTTTAACTCCTTACAGGAGCTGAATGTGAAAGACTTATTAAACTTTCTAAAAGCACAGCATAAGACCGAAGAATTTGATGCAATCAAAATCGGTCTATCTTCACCAGACATGATCCGTTCATGGTCTTTTGGTGAAGTTAAAAAGCCGGAAACAATTAACTATCGTACGTTCAAACCTGAACGTGATGGTCTGTTCTGTGCACGTATTTTTGGTCCAGTTAAAGACTACGAATGTCTTTGTGGCAAATACAAGCGCCTGAAGCACCGTGGTGTTATCTGTGAGAAGTGTGGCGTTGAAGTTACACAAACTAAAGTTCGTCGTGACCGCATGGGCCACATCGAGCTAGCTTCACCAGTTGCTCACATCTGGTTCCTAAAATCACTGCCGTCTCGTATCGGTCTACTAATGGATATCCCTCTACGTGATATCGAACGTGTTCTTTACTTCGAGATGTACGTAGTAACTGAACCAGGTATGACTGATCTAGAAAAATCTCAGATGCTTACTGAAGAAGAGTATCTGGATCGTCTAGAAGAGTGGGGTGACGAATTTACTGCTAAGATGGGTGCTGAAGCGATCAAAGATCTGCTTGCAACAATGGACCTTCATCAAGAAGTGGAAGAAATGCGCGAAGAGTTAGAAACGACTAACTCAGAAACTAAGCGTAAAAAAGTTACTAAGCGCCTGAAGCTAGTTGAAGCGTTCATTGCATCGGGTAACGATCCGCAATGGATGATTCTGACTGTACTTCCGGTTCTGCCGCCAGATCTACGTCCTCTAGTACCACTAGATGGCGGTCGTTTTGCGACTTCAGATCTGAACGACCTTTACCGTCGTGTGATCAACCGTAACAACCGTTTGAAGCGCCTTCTAGAGCTAGCTGCTCCGGACATCATCGTACGTAACGAAAAGCGTATGCTGCAAGAGTCTGTTGATGCACTTCTAGATAACGGTCGTCGTGGTCGTGCTATCACTGGTTCTAACAAGCGTCCTCTGAAATCTCTTGCTGATATGATCAAGGGTAAACAAGGTCGTTTCCGTCAGAACCTTCTAGGTAAACGTGTAGACTACTCTGGCCGTTCTGTAATCACAGTAGGTCCATACCTTCGCCTACATCAGTGTGGTCTTCCTAAGAAGATGGCACTTGAGCTATTTAAGCCGTTCATCTACAGCAAGCTAGAAACTCGTGGCATGGCTACGACAATCAAAGCTGCTAAGAAGATGGTAGAGCGCGAAGAAGCTATCGTTTGGGATATCCTGGACGAAGTAATCCGCGAACACCCAGTACTGCTTAACCGTGCACCTACACTTCACCGTCTAGGTATCCAAGCGTTTGAACCAGTACTAATCGAAGGTAAAGCGATTCAGCTTCACCCACTAGTGTGTGCGGCATACAACGCCGACTTCGATGGTGACCAAATGGCGGTACACGTGCCTCTAACTCTAGAAGCACAGCTTGAAGCACGTACACTGATGATGTCGACGAATAACATTCTGTCGCCAGCGTCAGGTGATCCGATCATCGTACCTTCTCAGGACGTTGTATTGGGTCTTTACTACATGACACGTGACAAGATCAACGTGAAAGGCGAAGGTATGTACCTTGCTGGCCCTGCTGAGGCTGAAAAGGCATACCGTACTAAGACTGCTGAGCTACACGCTCGCGTTAAAGTACGTATCACCGAAACTGTAGTAGACGAAGATGGTAACAGCACTACTGAAACGAAGATGGTTGATACAACTGTCGGCCGTGCAATGCTATGGCAAATCGTTCCAGCTGGCCTACCGTACAGCATCGTTAACCAAAAGTTAGGTAAGAAGCAGATCTCTACTCTTCTTAACGAGTGTTACCGTAAGCTTGGTCTAAAAGATACAGTAGTATTTGCTGACCAAATCATGTACGCAGGTTTTGCATACGCTGCACTTTCTGGTGTTTCTGTAGGTATCGACGATATGGTTGTACCTCAAGCGAAATACGATGAAATTGAATCTGCTGAAGAAGAAGTTCGCGAAATCCAAGAGCAATTCCAATCTGGTCTTGTTACTGCGGGTGAGCGTTACAACAAAGTTATCGATATCTGGGCATCTACGAATGACCGCGTTGCGAAAGCAATGATGGATAACCTATCTTCTGAAACAGTTATCAACCGTGACGGCGAAGAAGAACAGCAAGAATCGTTCAACAGCATCTACATGATGGCCGACTCGGGCGCACGTGGTTCTGCAGCTCAGATTCGTCAGCTAGCAGGTATGCGTGGTCTGATGGCGCGTCCAGATGGTTCAATCATCGAAACGCCGATCACAGCGAACTTTAAAGAAGGTCTAAACGTCCTTCAGTACTTTATCTCAACGCACGGTGCTCGTAAGGGTCTTGCGGATACAGCACTGAAAACAGCAAACTCGGGTTACCTAACTCGTCGTCTAGTAGACGTTGCTCAAGACGTTGTAGTACACGAACATGACTGTGGCACGCATGAAGGTATCGACATGATGCCTCACATCGAAGGTGGTGACGTTAAAGTTGCACTTTCTGAGCTTGCTCTAGGTCGTGTAGTAGCTGAAGACGTTCTTAAGCCTGGTACTGAAGATGTACTGATTCCACGTAATACTCTGATTGATGAGAAGTGGTGTCAAATCATGGAAGACAACTCAGTAGATAGCATGAAAGTGCGCTCTGTTGTTACCTGTGATGCAGACTTCGGTTGTTGTGCACAGTGTTACGGTCGTGACCTAGCACGTGGTCACCTAGTGAACCAAGGTGAAGCAGTTGGTGTTATCGCTGCACAATCTATCGGTGAACCGGGTACACAGCTAACGATGCGTACGTTCCACATCGGTGGTGCGGCATCTACTGCAGCAGCAGAGAACAGCATCCAAGCTAAGACAACTGGTACTGTGAAACTTCACAATGCTAAGTTCGTAGTTAACAAAGATAAGAAACTGGTTATCACTTCTCGTGCATCTGAGATGACGATTATTGATGAATTCGGCCGTACTAAAGAGAAGCACAAACTTCCTTACGGTTCGATGCTAACCAAAGGCGACAACGCAGCAGTTACTGCTGGTGAAGTTGTAGCTAACTGGGAAGCGCATACCATGCCAATCATCACTGAAGTGGCAGGTCGTATCCAATTCGTAGATATGATCGATGGTATTACAGTTTCTCGTCAAACTGACGATCTAACGGGTCTTTCTTCAAGTGAAGTTACAGACGCAGCAGCTCGCCCAGCAGCAGGTAAAGATATGCGTCCAGCTATCAAACTTGTTGATGAGCAAGGTAACGACGTAATGATCCCTGGTACTGATATGCCAGCTCACTACTTCCTACCTGGCAAAGCGATTGTAAACATCGAAGATGGCGCTGAAGTTGGCATCGGTGACACACTATCTCGTATCCCTCAAAAATCGAGCGGAAACAAAGATATCACCGGTGGTCTACCACGCGTAGCTGACCTATTCGAAGCTCGTAAGCCTAAAGAGCCTGCGATCCTTGCTGAGCACACAGGTACTGTGTCTTTCGGTAAAGAAACGAAAGGTAAGCGTCGTCTAGTAATCACTCGTGAAGGCGGTGACGCTTACGAAGAGATGATTCCTAAGCATCGTCAATTGAACGTGTTCGAAGGTGAGAAGATTGAACGTGGTGATGTAATCGCCGACGGTCCTGAAACTCCACACGATATCCTGCGTCTACGTGGTATCCACGCAGTAACTCAGTACATCGCGAACGAAGTTCAAGAAGTTTACCGCTTACAAGGCGTAAAGATTAACGATAAGCACATCGAGACTATCGTTCGTCAAATGCTACGTAAGTGTACAATCACTCATTCTGGTGACTCTCCGTTCCTACCTGGCGAACAAGTTGAGTACCACAATGTTAAGATTGCTAACCGTAAGCTAGAAGCTGAAGGTAAAGAACTAGTACGTTTCGAACGTGATCTACTAGGTATTACTAAAGCATCTCTTGCAACTGAGTCATTCATCTCAGCTGCATCGTTCCAAGAAACGACTCGCGTACTAACAGAAGCTGCGGTTTCTGGTAAGCGTGATGACCTTCGCGGTCTGAAAGAGAACGTAATTGTTGGTCGTCTGATCCCAGCTGGTACTGGTTTCGCATACCACCAAGAGCGTCAAAAACAACGTGAAGAAGAGCAAGAAGGTCCTTCAGCTGAACAAGCTACTGACAATCTAGCAGCACTTCTAAACGCTGGTTTCTCTTCAGAAGAGTAAGCTCTACGAGTAGTCTCTAAGAGATAAGAAAAAGGCACCTTCGGGTGCCTTTTTTGTATCTGGCGTATTGGTATTTAGCTATGACTTATAAAGTGATAGGTGTGCTTATCTAGCTGGTGAGGTTGGATTTATGTCCTGAAGAGTGCTCTTTGAGGCCAGTAAGATAAAGGGTAGAGATGACTAGGCTGATTAGGGCTGTAACCATATGCTTATGGCTAAAGGTCAGGGCGAGCGAGTAAGCTCTGTCTGAAAGGTTCTGGGTAGTTTGGATAACCTTACAGACAAAACAAAAAGCTTGCACAGAGGCAAGCTTATTAAGGATTCGGCTAACTAAGCGCCTGGTGGAATAGCTAAACTGTCTGCAATAAGCTGGATAAGATTATCTTCTACTTCAAAACGTAGTTCGAGTAGTTCACCTACTTTGGACATATCTCCTTCGAAGTTAGGCAACTCATCGTCTGCATTTACTTTAACGTACTTATCATTGAATTCTAGAAGCGGCTCGGTTGTAAGTACGATCTTCGCGTAAGTTGTATCAATCTCGTCATTGGTTTTAAAGCCTGTTGCTTGCCATTTTTTCATGACCATATCGTAGATCTTAAAATGACCCTCTGAGATATAATCGACAACATGATCACAGAATGAGCTTATTTCTTTAGGGGAAGGGAGTTCAACAACGTTTGATTGCCCGTTGCTAGCTGGCTGCAAGGCACCTAGCTTACAATACTCAACGATTAGAGACTGTCGAGTTTCGAGCCAATGATCGATGACCTCATTAGAGCCACCCCATTGTTCTTGTATTTGTTTGAATTTATTTAGCATGACCATGTCCTCATGATCTGATCACAACCTTGTGATCAAGTAATTGCCTAAGCAGGGTCCGTTTTATTGGTAGCTACTAAAAGTAATAGCTTGAAATATTCTCTGCTACAACTCTAGTATGAAATTAGATTGCCAGTAAAATGAACGAACTGCAAGCAATGAGGCATAGGGATGTTAAAAAAAAGTGATAACAAAATGACAGAGCAAGCTTATTGGTGCGTCGTTTCTGGTAGTGATATTTGGGTTAATAATGATCAGTTTCCGTTTGGCTCTGCTGAAGAGCTTGGGCTGAGTGTGGAGCATGCAATCTGTATTGGTCAGCATCAAGGTCGCAAGGTGTATTGGCTCAACGATTGTGATGTGGAGAATGAGCTGAGCATGGTCAGCCTAAGAGAGTTACTGCACTGGCCTGAAGTGAGTTTCTTGACTGCAAGCAAAGCCATCCAATATGGGCATATGACTCAAAGTATGCGTTTTTGCCCTCAGTGTGGTGGTCGAAATCATCTCAACCATAACCAGGTGGCGATGCAGTGTGGAGATTGCCGCACACTTCATTATCCTCGTATCTTCCCGTGCATCATTGTCGCTGTACGAAACGACAACAAGATATTGCTTGCGCAGCACCCAAGACATAAGACAGGTATGTATACCGTGATAGCGGGCTTCCTAGAGGTCGGAGAGACCTTAGAGCAGTGTGTGGCAAGAGAAGTCAAAGAAGAAACGGGTATCGATGTCGATAATATTCGTTATTTTGGCAGCCAGCCATGGGCGTTTCCATCGAGTATGATGATGGGCTTTCTCGCAGATTATGCTGGTGGTACGCTCAAGCCTGACTACAGCGAGCTATCGGATGCTCAATGGTTTGACGTAACAAGCCTGCCTGATGTTGCTCCTGTTGGAACCATTGCGAGACAGTTGATTGAGAAAACCGTTGATGACGTGATTAAAGATGGTGTGACTGAGCAGATACTAGAGCACTAATTTGCCTGTGATAGTATTTGGCCTATGGGTGATCAAAAGCTAAAAAAAACCCTCCACAAGTGGAGGGGGTAAGTAAGATGTCGTTATGAGATGCTGAGTAGTGACTACTCAGATGTTATAATTGTAATTTTCGCTAGCGAACAAATTTTTAACATGCTCCCGTAATTGGGTGCAAATTAAGCATTGATTTAAAAGTTAATAACTTGATCTAGGTTGCAAAGCACAAAGCTTTTACCCTTCAATCAGTGTTAGAATACTTGCCATCAAAACTAGACAAGATTGAATTGGAATTTAACGGAATGACCGAATTAAAAAACGATCGCTATTTACGCGCACTTTTAAAACAGCCTGTTGATTACACACCGGTATGGATGATGCGCCAAGCTGGCCGCTATCTTCCTGAATACAAAGCAACGCGCGCTGAAGCGGGCGATTTCATGTCTTTGTGCAAAAACGCGGAACTGGCATCAGAAGTAACACTTCAACCTTTACGTCGTTTCCCGCTTGATGCGGCAATCTTGTTCTCAGACATCCTAACTATCCCTGATGCAATGGGCTTAGGTTTGTACTTTGAAACAGGTGAAGGCCCTAAATTTGAGCGTCCTATCACGTGTAAAGCTGACGTAGAGAAGATTGGCCTACCAGATCCAGAAGGTGAGCTTCAATACGTAATGAATGCCGTTCGTCAGATCCGTAAAGACCTGAAAGGCGAAGTGCCACTGATTGGTTTCTCTGGTAGCCCATGGACTCTAGCGACATACATGGTTGAAGGTGGAAGCTCTAAAGCATTCACTAAGATCAAGAAGATGATGTACGCAGAACCACAAACGCTGCACCTGCTTCTAGACAAGCTGGCTGACAGTGTTATCGAATACTTGAACGCGCAAATTAAAGCGGGTGCTCAATCGGTAATGGTATTTGATACATGGGGTGGTGTACTGACTCCTCGTGACTACAACCTATTCTCACTGCAATACATGCACAAAATCGTTGATGGCCTAATCCGTGAAAACGAAGGTCGCCGTGTACCGGTTACTCTGTTCACTAAGAACGGCGGCATGTGGCTTGAGTCTATCGCAGCAACAGGTTGTGATGCGGTTGGTCTAGACTGGACAATCAACATCGCAGATGCAAAAGCTCGCATCGGCGACAAAGTTGCTCTGCAAGGTAACATGGATCCTTCAATGCTTTACGCTCAACCTGAACGTATTCGCGAAGAAGTGGGCAGCATCCTTGAAGGCTTCGGTGACGGTGGTACAGGTCATGTATTTAACCTAGGCCACGGTATCCACTTAGATGTACCGCCAGAGAATGCTGGTGTATTCGTTGACGCTGTTCACGAATTGTCTAAGCCTTACCACAAGTAATTCTGAGTAAGATTATTGAAAGCGCTGTTGGGAAACCAACAGCGCTTTTTTATTGTCTGAAATTGGCATTTGATGGCGGTTTAATCTTATTGTGTGCAGTTAATCAGGCATTTGGATCATGGTAGGCCAAATGCTCTGAGATGTGTTTCCTGATATAAGGAATGACTTCATTTTCAAACCAAGGGTTCTTCTTGAGCCAGATATTATTGCGTGGCGAAGGGTGGGGTAATGGCAAAAACTCAGGCGCCCACCTTTGCCAATCACGCACGGTTTCGGTCAATGTGCTGGTGGTTTTGTTTGTTAGGTAATGGTTTTGTGCGTACTGGCCAATCAGCAGTGTCATTTGAACATTGGGTAGAGATTGCAGCACTTTGTTGTGCCAAAGCTCCGCGCACTCTTTGCGTGGTGGGAGATCACCACTTTTCCCTTTCCCCGGATAACAAAACCCCATAGGCACAATCGCGACTTTTTGCTCGTCGTAAAAAGTATCGCTATCTATCCCTAACCATCCTCTTAATCGTTCGCCACTGGCGTCATTCCAAGGGATGGACGACTCATGCACCTTGATACCCGGCGCTTGACCTATGATCAGCAAGCGCGCGTTTGGATGCGCTTGAATCACCGGGTTGGCACCGTGTGATAGGTGAGGCTCACAAGCTCGGCATTGTCGAATCTCTTTAAGTAACGAAGAGGACATCAGTAACCTTTATCAAAATCGATGACATGATTAAGTGTAAAGCCATCTCGCCACTGTTTGTAATTCTCTGCGAAGATCTCGACTACTTGTCTTGGCTCACTGAGTGCAGCGATGTGTGGAGTGATGGTGACTTGCGGTAGTTTCCAGAAAGGATGTTCCTGAGAGAGGGGTTCACTTTCAAACACATCTAAAAATGCGTGTTCTACCCATCTGTTTTTTATGGCGAGCAACAAGGCTTTATTGTCGATACTTTCCCCTCGACCGACATTAAACAGCAACACATTAGAGCAGTAACCTAACGTGGTTTGGTTCAACAGCTGATAGGTTTCAGCGGTTGATGGCAAGGTGTTGACCACAATATCGGCCTGCTTAAGGGCAGCCTCTATCTCATTGATGTGGAAAGTCTCTTTAAAGGTTTCTTGTTTGGATGGGATACCCGTACGGTTGACACCTATGGTATGAATACCAAAAGCCGCCGCGGTTTTTGCCAAATGACTGCCGATTGAACCTGTTCCTAAAATCACCATAGTTTTGTCAGTTAGGCTAGTATAAAGCTGTGGCTGCCAGTTTCGTTGTTGTTGATGCTGGTGGTAATG
Source organism: Vibrio sp. 10N.239.312.D08 (assembly GCF_041466145.1). Taxonomy (NCBI): domain Bacteria; kingdom Pseudomonadati; phylum Pseudomonadota; class Gammaproteobacteria; order Vibrionales; family Vibrionaceae; genus Vibrio; species Vibrio sp. 10N.239.312.D08. Next base: position 17,077 of record NZ_JBFSSD010000010.1, read on the forward strand.
AGGGAAGTGTCTACAGTGACTGATTGTGTAACCCAATACGTATTCTGCGATAGCCGGGCCAAAGATGCCTTTGACGTTGGTTAGCGTATAGTCCTGACGCAGATCTGGCTGAGTGAGTTTATTGATTCCAGTATAGGTACTCTGTACCCAGTCTAGCTCTTTAAACTCGCTGAGGCGTTCTGCGATTAGAGGTGGTGACGCCAAGACAATCTGTGCTGATTCGGGGTTTTGAGTGATTTCTAGGTCGGGTAAATCCTGGTTTAGAATCAGTTGCGTATAGGTATCGTCATGCTCAGTAAGAATATAGAGCTTATTCGTAAAATTGTTCATCGGCTTACCTTTTCCCCCCAGGGTTTATCAAGTACACTTTCGCTGTCTTTTTCTGCAATTATTGAGTGACTATGCTTCAGAATCCACTGCAGGTTCGTCTTGAAAAGTTAGAACCTTGGCAACAAATTACCTTTATGGCGTGTCTATGTGAGCGTATGTACCCTAACTATGCCATGTTTTGTGAGAATACAGAATTTGCGGAAGCTCGAATCTATCGTGATGTTTTGGATAGCATTTGGGAAATCCTGACGGTTAAAACAGCAAAGGTGAACTTTGAGCGTCAACTTGAGAAGGTTGAAGAGCTATTCCCTAGCGGTGATGATTTTGATTTTTATGGTGTTTACCCAGCAATGGACGCATGCCAAGGCCTAGCAACGCTAATTCATGGTCTGCTTGACCGTGAACATATGTTGGAAGCGGTAATTAAAGTGAGTCAACAATCGGTGAAGACGGTTGCTGAGCTTGAGTTTGCTCAAGGCGCTGAAGAAGTGACGAACGAAAACCAGAAAGAAAACGAAGCGGTATGTGAAGAGTGGGACGTTCAGTGGGCCATTTTCCGACCTTTACGTGAAACGACTGAGCGTGACTTAGAGTTGATCAAAGACCTACGCCACGAACTGCGTGAAGACCCAGTCAGTAACATTGGTGTTGCGCTATAATTCGCAATTGCACCAAGGTACGAATAAAAACAAAGGCTCCCTAGGGAGCCTTTGTGGTATCTGACGGTATCAAATTGAGATTAAGCGTCTTTTTTGTCTTCGTTCTGCACTTTGTCTTTTGATGCGTCGTCGTCATTCGTTGATTTTGCATCTGAAGAGTCGTTGTCTGCTGGAGTTTCTTCCTCTAGCTCGTCCTCGTCATCGCGGTTTTCGATAACACCGTGTGTCTCTTTCCACTTCTCCCAGCGTTGGAACGCCAGTTCTTGCATATCAGTCGTCTTATCCGCTTCATCGACAATCTCTTCGCCCACTAGGTGCTCAAAGATGTCTTCTAGGGTGATGATGCCCTGAATAGTGCCGTATTCGTCCACAACTAAAGACAGTTGCAGGCGGTTTGCCATCATCTGGTCAAAGGCTTTAGCCAAGCCCATGTTGTTCAGCAACACGTGGATAGGGCGCATTACTTCACCCAGAGCTTTCTCACCACAACCGGCTTGCTGCAATCTAAACAGCTCTAAGCGGTGAACAAAACCGATGATGTTGTCACTCTGCTCGCTGTAAACCAGCGGGCGTGAGAATGGCGTGTCTTTATGTTGTTCTAGGAAGGTATTGACACTCATTTCCGCATCAACACGGAATACCACTGGGCGCGGCGTCATTATTTGAGTCACGGGTACATCTTGAATACCCAGTAGGTTGCTCAGGATTTTTGATTCGCCTTCTGCAAACTCGCCGCTCTCTTTTGCCAAAATCGCCATTGCAGATAGCTCATCACGCATTTTTGGTGCTTGGTGGCCACGAGCAAGACGTTTGGTGATCTGTTCTGAGAACCAGACAAACGGTGTTAGGAAGAACACCATCCAGCGCAGCACGCTTGCCGAAGCAGGGGCAAGTTGACGCCAGTAGGTTGCACCAATGGTCTTTGGAACAATCTCAGATAATACCAAGATACCTAGCGTTAGCACGGCAGAGAAGACACCTAACCATTGGCTACCAAAAACGACAGCCGCTTGTGCACCTGCTGTCGCAGCACCGATAGTATGGGCGATGGTGTTGAGCGTTAAAATTGACGCAAGCGGGCGGTCAATATCTGTTTTCAGTTTGTCTAAAGACTCTGCTGCAGGGTGCCCATTTTGTTTTAGTTGAGCAATGTAGCTCGGACTAATACTCAAAAGTACAGCTTCCAAAACAGAACAAATGAAAGAAACTCCAATAGCAATGGAGACGTAAATAGATAGCAGCAGCATGTTTGCCCTTAAATTAAATTGTACGCTTTAGCAGCGATTCAGAGTGGATTATAGTGAAAAAGTAGTGGCTAGGTCATCATTAATTTTGCTCTCAGCCCCTTTTAAACAAGGGCTTGCTTAATAAAATCAGTAACAAATTGTGAGTTATTACTCATATTATGGCTAAAACTACGGCATTAGAGCTAAAGATCGACGACAAACCTTTGCCACATGGGGCATTTATGTTTTAGAGTGAATTGAATTCAAAAATACAAAGAAGGGAAACCTAAAATGAACAAGACTCAATTAATCGACTTTATTGCTGAAAAAGCGGACCTTTCTAAAGCACAAGCTAAAGCTGCTCTAGAAGCGACTCTTGGCGGTGTTACAGATGCTCTTAAAGATGGCGATCAAGTTCAGCTAATTGGTTTTGGTACTTTTAAAGTAAACCACCGTGCAGCTCGCACTGGTCGTAACCCAAAAACTGGTGATGAGATCCAAATCGCTGCTGCAAATGTTCCAGCATTTGTTGCAGGTAAAGCGCTGAAAGATTCAGTGAAATAATCTAAACTGTACCGAGGTAGTCGTATTCCACCTCGGTACAGGTTTTTATGAAAAAAGCATTTCTTCTCGTTTCACTATTATCTACATTTCTTATTGGCTGTTCTTCAACAAGCCCTCGCAAAAACCTAGAGCAATTTGAAACTCATACCGGCGGCCAAGTCATGGGCGACGCGACAAGTTTCTACTGGGTTACAAACAAGCTAACACAACCTCATACTTCAGCTGACTACGTCACTGTCGGCGATTACGGCTGGTACCAAACTGATTATGCTTGGTCAGAAGGCGTGCTTCGAGAATTCATTCGTGAAGGCGAGCAGCGTAACTCTTCGAATGAGCTGGTTCCTTATCGTGTCCATGTGCGTTTCAATAAGTCAGGCGAAGCTGTGTATCAACAGTATCGTATTGATAGCAAAATCTTACCTATCCAAGCTAAGCAACTCGAAAACTACCAGAAAGAAGCTAAGTCGGTTCTAGAGACTACGATGAAGCAGAATGACGAAGGGCTCAGACTGGTTCAGGGTTACTGGGATGGCAGCTCTTTTAAGGCGTGCGCTGGTGGTGAATTTGATCGCATTGAATTTAACCAGACCTTACCAAGCTTCGTGATCGACCGATTGGCATCAGTGGAAAGCTATGCGGCGTTTCTTGGCAGTGACTTACTCGGTAAGATGAGCGTAGAAGAGTTACTGATGCTGGCTGAAGACAGTCATGATTGTGTCGTGAGGCCATCGTTGCTGAAAGAATAGAAAGCAATCAAAGAATTAAGAGTATTTGGCCTACTGTAGGCTAAGTGCCTATTTGTCTGTACAAATACAGATTCTTGTGTAAATGAGATAATAAAAAGGCGCCTATTGAGGCGCCTTTTTCTGTTATTCACTTGCTGTCATTTGCTTACTGTTATTGGAAAGTAAGCGAGCAACAAGATTGTTTACTGCTCTTGTTCGCGCGCAATCGCACGGTAACCAATATCATTGCGGTGGAACATACCATTCCAGCTAACTTGCTTCGTCAACGCGTAAGCGCGCTCTTGAGCCTCAGAAACCGTATTGCCCAGTGCTGTTGCACAAAGTACACGACCGCCGTTTGTCACAACGTCGCCAGCTTCATTATTTGTCGTACCCGCGTGGAAAACCTTTTGGCCTTCAACTTCGCTTGTTGGTAGTGAAATAACGTCACCTTTTGCGTAGTCAGCAGGGTAACCGCCAGCCGCAAGAACAACACCGATAGAAGCGCGTGGATCCCACTTCGATTCTGCTTCGTCGAGCTTCTCGTCGATAGCCATTAGGCAAAGTTCAACAAGGTCTGACTCCATACGCATCATGATAGGTTGCGTTTCAGGGTCGCCAAAGCGGCAGTTGTATTCGATAACTTTAGGTGTGCCGTCAGCATCGATCATTAGGCCAGCGTAAAGGAAACCTGTGTAAGGTGCGCCTTCTGCGTCCATACCACGTACCGTTGGGTAGATAACTTCCTCAAGGATACGGTTGTGGATTTCTGGAGTTACAACCGGCGCAGGAGAGTAAGCACCCATGCCGCCCGTGTTCGGCCCAGTGTCTTTGTCGCCAACACGTTTGTGATCTTGGCTGGTGGCCATAGGAAGAACGCTAGAACCGTCAACCATTACGATGAAGCTTGCTTCTTCGCCTTCAAGGAACTCTTCGATAACCACGCGGCTGCCAGCTTCGCCAAATGCGTTGCCCGCTAGCATATCTTTGATTGCGTCTTCAGCTTCTTCAAGGGTCATCGCAACGATAACGCCTTTACCCGCCGCAAGACCGTCAGCTTTTACTACGATTGGAGCACCTTGCTCACGTACGTAAGCGATAGCTGGCTCAATCTCAGTGAAGTTTGCGTAGTAACCCGTCGGGATGTCATGACGAGCTAGGAAGTCTTTAGTGAATGCTTTTGAACCTTCAAGCTGTGCTGCTGCTTGAGTTGGACCAAAGATAGGAAGACCTACTTCGCGGAATGCGTCAACCACACCAATAACTAATGGTGCTTCAGGGCCAACGATAGTCAGTTCGATTTTTTTCTCTTGAGCAAACGAGACTAAACCAGCGATGTCTTCAACGCCGATGTTTACGTTCTCAAGTTTCGGCTCAAGTGCAGTACCTGCGTTACCTGGAGCAATGAATACTGTTTCAACGTTTGGGTTCTGTGCTGCTTTCCAACCTAGTGCGTGCTCACGACCGCCGGCACCAATAATTAATACATTCATGTTTTAAACCTTCAATCAAAATTGATAGTAGTAGAACTAGAAAATATCTGAGCAACACTAAATGATAGTGTTGCTCATCTCGGAGCGCAGCGTTCTCGTTTCCCGTAGCGAAGCGCTCTCGTATCTTTTCTTTCTAGTGGCGGAAGTGACGCATGCCCGTAAAGATCATCGCCATGCCGTGTTCGTCTGCTGCTGCGATAACTTCGTTATCACGCATAGAGCCGCCCGGTTGGATAACACACTTGATGCCAGCCTCTGCAGCCGCGTCGATACCGTCACGGAATGGGAAGAATGCGTCAGATGCCATTACACAACCTTCAACCTGTAGACCTTCGTCTGCAGCTTTGATGCCTGCGATTTTCGCAGAGTAAACGCGGCTCATTTGGCCAGCGCCTACACCAATAGTCATGTCGCCTTTCGAGTAAACGATAGCGTTAGATTTAACGTATTTCGCTACTTTCCAGCAGAATAGGGCGTCTTTTAGCTCTTCAGCTGTAGGTTGGCGCTTAGAAACCACTTTAAGGTCATCTTCAGATACCATGCCTTGGTCGCGGTCTTGAACTAGCAAACCACCGTTAACGCGTTTCACGTCAAAGCCAGTTGTCTTCGTTGTCCACTCACCACACTCAAGTAGGCGAAGGTTTTTCTTAGCCGCTACGATTTCTACTGCTTCAGCAGAAACTGATGGTGCAATGATAACTTCAACGAATTGACGCTCAGTGATAGCCGTTGCTGTTGCAGCGTCTAGCTCACGGTTGAAAGCAATGATGCCGCCAAATGCAGACGTTGGGTCTGTTTTGAATGCACGGTCGTAAGCTTCTAGGATGTCTTCACCTAGTGCAACACCACATGGGTTAGCGTGCTTAACAATCACACATGCTGGCTGGTCGAACTCTTTCACACACTCAAGTGCTGCGTCAGTGTCAGCGATGTTGTTGTAAGAAAGGGCTTTACCTTGAATCTGGCGAGCAGTAGACACTGACGCTTCTTCAGGGTTTGCTTCAACGTAGAATGCGGCTGCTTGGTGGCTGTTCTCACCGTAGCGCATGTCTTGCTTCTTCTCGAACTGTTGGTTGAACGTGCGAGGGAATTTACTCTCTTCATCGCCTTCCTTGTTCGCGCCGTAGCTAGGAACCATAGTGCCGAAGTAGTTAGCGATCATGCCGTCGTAAGAAGCCGTGTGCTCAAATGCCGCGATAGCGAGATCGAAGCGAGTCTCTAGTGTTAGAGATTGCTCGTTCGCGTCCATTTCAGCGACAACGCGCTCGTAGTCGTGTGCGTTAACAACGATCGTTACGTCTTTGTGGTTTTTCGCTGCAGAGCGAACCATTGTTGGACCACCGATGTCGATGTTCTCAACAGCGTCAGCAAGGGTACAACCTTCTTTAGCAACGGTTTCTGCGAATGGGTATAGGTTTACAACAACCATATCGATAGGGTTGATACCGTGAGTTTCCATCACGTCATCATCTTGACCACGACGGCCTAGAACACCACCATGAACTTTTGGGTGCAGAGTCTTAACACGGCCATCCATCATTTCTGGGAAACCAGTGTAGTCAGATACTTCTGTAACAGAGATGCCTTTTTCAGCAAGCAGGCGAGCAGTGCCACCGGTAGATAGGATATCTACACCACGGTTAGCAAGAGCTTGTGCAAATTCAACGATACCAGTTTTGTCTGATACGCTGATTAGAGCGCGGCGAATTGGACGAGCGTTATTCATGCTTCCATCTTCCTCAAATTCATGGGGTTAAAATAAAGATATTTGCCAAAAAAGAACTTGTTTCTATCTTCTTAGCGTGGATTATCTTAGATACCAGTAAGAGATAAAATATTGGCCAGTTTTGGTAAAGACCTTTTGGGTTAGTCTTATGATTAAGCTATAAGATAACCAACTCCAAATTTGATGGCGCAGATTCTAACTAATTTATTACAAAAAAGCTCGCGCAATCGTTTGGCATCTCAAAATTAATTATGAAAAGTGCCATTTCAGCCTGAAAAGTAACGATAAGGTTAATTGTGGAATGGACGAAACAGTAGGAAAAAACATGTTTCAGATCGGTGAATTAGCGAAGCGATGCGGTGTGACAGCCGATACCTTGCGATTTTATGAAAAGAATAACCTGATCGCGCCAGCCAGTCGCAGTGACTCGGGTTATCGCCTGTATGATGAAAATAACCAGAAACAGGTGACGTTTATTCTCAAATCTAAAGCGTTGGGGCTGAGTTTGGACGAGATTAAAGAATTGCTTGAGATTCGCCTCGAGGCCACACAGCACAGTTGCGCTGAAGTGAAGTCGATTACCTCAGCAAAGCTAGAGATGATTGATGAGAAGATTACCGAGTTAACTAAGATTCGCACCGCACTTAAAAAGATTAATGATGCGTGTTGTGGTCACGTAGACGATGATGCAAGCCATTGTTCGATTCTAGCAGCCTTGGACTCAGCAAACGTCGACAAAGGTCGCTGCTGTCGCACTGGAGAGTAATCAGCGACTATCACGGATCGACAAGCCAAAAAAAAGCCAAACTCAACAATGAGCTTGGCTTTCAATTCAATAAATTACGAAAGAACGATTAGTTCATGCCGTATTTTTTAAGTTTCTTGCGAAGAGTACCGCGGTTAATACCCATCATGGTTGCTGCGCGAGTTTGGTTACCGCGAGTGTACTGCATGATAGTGTCTAGTAGTGGCTGTTCAACTTCAGCTAATACTAATTCGTATAACTCGCTGACTTCTTGACCGTTTAATTGAGCAAGGTAATTTTTCAATGATGCTTTAACTGAGTCACGTAGTGGCTTCTGCGTGATTTGGTCTTGTGATGTAACTGTAGTTACTGTCAATGCTTCTGAAGTCAGATTTTGTTCGAACATATTCGGTCTAGCTCTTCTCGTAATTATGGTGCAACGTTATCAAAAAAACCTTCTAGCGCTTCAAGCTGCAGATCACCTGCTTCGAATGCGTTGAAGGTACGGCGAAACTCACTCGCTTGTTCATGTTCTTTTAGATACCAACCCACATGCTTACGAGCGATGCGAGGGCCTAAAAACTCTCCATAAAATTCATGTAGAGCGTGGACATGACCAAGCATGATGTCTTTCACTTCCGAAATCGGGAGTGGGTCCATCGTGGTGCCGTTTTCCAAATAGTGTAGGATTTCGTTAAAAATCCAAGGACGTCCTTGGGCAGGTCGACCTATCATTAAAGCATCAGCGCCGGTGTACTCCAGCACAAACTTCGCTTTTTCCGGACTATCGATATCACCGTTAGCGATAACCGGAATAGATACTGCTTGTTTCGCTGCTTTAATGTGTTTGTATTCTGCCTCACCTTTGTACATACAAGCGCGAGTTCTTCCATGGAGCGCAAGAGCTTGTATGCCGCAGTCTTCGGCTATTTTCGCGATTTGGACACAGTTTCTATTGTCTGTATCCCAGCCTGTGCGCGTTTTCAACGTTACTGGAACGTCGACAGCATTTACCACTGCTTTCAGAATGTCTTCAATGAGTTCTGGATGCTGCAGTAAAGCTGAGCCCGCAAGCTTCTTATTCACTTTTTTGGCTGGACAACCCATGTTGATATCGATGATTTGCGCACCGTTATCGACATTAAATTGAGCAGCCTCGGCCATAAGCTGTGGATCTGCACCAGCGATTTGTACTGAACGAATGCCCGATTCGCCTTCATGTACCATACGCTGCTGAGACTTTGACGTTTTCCAAACTTTCGGATTGGAGGACATCATTTCACTGACTGCCATCCCCGCACCGTAGCGAAGACACAACTCACGGAATGGTCTATCCGTTACGCCAGCCATAGGAGCGACGATTAGATTGTTCTTAAGTTGATAATTTCCGATTTTCAAAAATGTCATCACAGTTCTGTACCAGCAAGGGCGCGCATTTTACGCATTTTTTCGCTGCGTGAAAAGACTAATATTTGAGCATTTACAATTTGTTTTTGTAATTTGTTTAAATTTCAGTCAATTAGCGCCCAAAGTCTTGTCTAGCCTTGCTTGCGACCTGAGATTCGACACCATTCTTGTTGCTCAATGATCGGATCAATGTGAAGCTCATCACGATAATAAGTCGCAACATCTTCTGCTTGTGTATCTAAAACACCCGACATCGCAAGTACACCATTTGGCTTAACTAGGCCTTTGATGATGCCAGAAAGGTCGCGTAATGGACCCGCAAGAATGTTGGCAACAACAACGTCTGCTAGCAAACCTTCCGGTTGATCTTGTGGTAAGAACACCTCTAGTTGCTCAGCAACGCCATTGCGTTGTGCGTTGTCTTTTGATGCAAGCAGAGCTTGAGGATCAATATCGATCCCGATAACTTTTGCCGCGCCTAGTTTGATCGCAGCGATCGCTAGGATGCCTGAGCCACAACCGAAGTCGATCACGGTTTTGCCTGTCAGGTCTAAGCCCTCAAGCCACTCGAGACACAATGCCGTTGTCGGGTGAGTACCTGTACCAAATGCAAGGCCTGGGTCTAGCATTACGTTAACAGCGTCAGGTTCAGGGATATCGCGCCAGCTAGGGCAGATCCATAAACGCTCACCAAACTTCATTGGGTGGAAGTTATCCATCCATTCACGTTCCCAATCCTTGTCTTCAATTTGCTCTACTTTATGAGCAAAGTCTGCAGGGAACATGTTGCTTGCTTTAATCTGCGCTAGAACGACACCAGTATCAGTCTCAGCGTCGTAAAGCGCGAGAATGTCAGTATCACCCCAAAGGCGAGTTTCACCCGGCAGAGGCTCAAATACAGGGGTATCTTGTGCATCCAGGAAAGTTACAGAAAGAGCACCAGTCTCTTCCATTAACATGTCGCCGATTTGTTCGGCATTTTCATTGGTAGCATTAAGCTTGATTTGAATCCAAGGCATGGCTGCATCTTCTATATGAGAAAAATTGGATGGCGAGTCTAGCAGAAAATATGAGCAAATTCACCAAAACCCCACGTAATATAATGGGGATTAAAGATTGATTTTTTAGGCGGCCCAAAAACAAAAATGCTCACCGAAGTGAGCATTTTGATTGTTCTTAAACGAACGGATTATGACAAACCAAGTTTCTTCTCAAGGTAGTGGATGTTTGCACCACCGTGTTGGAAGTTTTCGTCGTTCATAATAGACAGTTGAAGCTCAGTATTAACGTTAATACCTTCAACAATCATTTCACCCAATGCGTTCTTCATACGAGCGATAGCAACATCACGGTTCTCACCGTAAGTGATCAGCTTACCAATCATTGAATCGTAGTGTGGTGGTACTGTGTAACCCGTGTAGATGTGAGATTCCCAACGTACGCCCATGCCGCCCGGTGCGTGGAAACGTTCAATCTTACCTGGTGAAGGTAGGAAACGAACTGGATCTTCAGCATTGATACGACATTCGATTGAGTGGCCGCGCAGCTTAATATCATCCTGAGTGAATGATAGAGGCTGACCAGCTGCGATACGTAGCTGTTCTTTCACTAGGTCGATACCCGTTACCATTTCAGTAATCGTGTGTTCAACCTGGATACGAGTGTTCATTTCGATGAAGTAGAACTCACCGTTCTCGTATAGGAATTCAAATGTACCTGCACCGCGGTAACCGATCTCAATACATGCACGAGTACAACGTTCGCCAATGTACTTACGCATCTCTTCAGTGATACCTGGAGCTGGCGCTTCTTCCACAACTTTCTGGTGACGACGTTGCATTGAACAGTCACGCTCACCTAGGTGGATAGCATTACCTTGGCCATCTGCAAGCACTTGTACTTCAATGTGACGTGGGTTTTCTAGGAATTTCTCCATGTAAACCATGTCGTTGTTGAAACATGCTTTTGCTTCAGCACGAGTCATCGCGATAGCTTCTGTTAGTTCTGCTTCAGAACGAACAACACGCATACCACGACCGCCGCCGCCGCCAGATGCCTTGATGATAACTGGGAAGCCAATGCGCTTAGCGTGCGCTTTGTTTTTTGCTTCGTCGTCGTCAAGAGGGCCGTCAGAACCTGGTACACAAGGTACGCCAGCTTTTTTCATTGACGTGATAGCTGACACTTTGTCACCCATCATGCGAATGGTTTCAGCTTTAGGGCCAACAAAGATAAAGCCACTGCGCTCTACCTGTTCTGCAAAGTCTGCATTTTCAGATAGGAAGCCGTAGCCAGGGTGAACAGCTACTGCACCTGTCACTTCAGCTGCGCTGATGATACGAGGGATGTTTAGGTAGCTATCGATACCACGAGCTGGACCGATACAAATGGTTTCGTCTGCAAGCAGTACGTGCTTAAGGTCACGGTCAGCAGTTGAGTGAACCGCTACCGTTTTAATGCCAAGCTCTTTACATGCACGCAGAATACGTAGTGCAATCTCACCACGGTTCGCGATTACTAATTTATCTAACATAATGAGTGCTCTCTATTATTCGATAATTACTAGAGCTTGGTCGAATTCTACTGGTTGACCGTCTTCAACTAGGATAGCTGTTACAACACCAGATTTATCAGCTTCGATTTGGTTCATCATTTTCATTGCTTCAACGATACATAGCGTTTCGCCAGCAGTTACAGATTGACCAACTTTAACGAATGGTTTTGCGTCTGGGCTTGGAGCGCCGTAGAAAGTACCAACCATTGGAGAAAGAACTTGGTGACCAGCTGGAACTGCAGGAGCTGCTTCTGCTGCTGCTACAGGTGCCGCCGCAGGAGCTGCTGCCGCTACAGGTGCTGGAGCAGCTGCATATTGAACAGGTGCTACAGGTGCAGTGCTGTTACGACTGATTCGTACTGACTCTTCACCTTCAGAGATTTCTAGCTCAGAAATACCAGACTCTTCAACCAATTCGATTAGCTTTTTGATTTTGCGAATATCCATTGTTTCTTTCTCTTTATCTGTTAATTGAACTTACTCTATGACTGAGTAGGTTAGTAATAGTTCGTTGTTTATGTTTACTTTGAGTTGAGCTTGCTGAGCGCAGCGGTCAAAGCAAATTGATAACCTTGGGCACCTAAGCCACAAATCACACCTTCTGCTTTATCAGATAGGTAAGAGTGGTGACGGAATGGTTCACGCGCGTGAACATTCGATAGATGAACCTCAATAAATGGTATGGCAACGCCAAGTAGTGCATCACGCAGTGCCACACTGGTATGTGTAAAGGCTGCTGGGTTGATAATAATAAAATCAACATTTTGATAAGCACTATGGATAGCTTCAATCAGTTCGTACTCACGATTTGACTGTAAGTGAGATAGCTCAACATCGTGTGCTTTCGCTTGCTCGGTCAGTGAGCTAATAATCTGGTCAAGTGTTTGAGAACCGTAGTGTGCGGGCTCTCTAAGGCCTAACAGGTTAAGGTTTGGGCCATTTAAAACTAGAATGCGAAACTTTGTAGACATCGTGGGGCTATCTTCCTTTATCGTGTTTACGAACGTGAATGTTGCCATTTTATTGAAAATTTGCGGTTAATTTCCAGTGAGAAAAACCCAAATTTAAAAATTAGAACCAGATTATAGCTAATTCAGCGCAAATCGCAGCAATTTACTGGTCTAATCTCCTATTGATACAGCTTGGAATTGTTACCAACTTAACAAAAAAGCGTCTTAGCCTTAATTTGGGGCGGGATATTTGAGATCAAGATCAGCCATAAAAAAACCGCCACATAGGTGACGGTTTAGAAAGTGCTGTTTTAAACAGTGATTAGCTGCTGTGACGGGTTGCTTATGCCAGTTCTGCTTTCTCGGCAATCAGCTTATCAACCACACTTGGGTCGGCCAGTGTCGAGGTATCACCTAGGTTACCTGTATCGCCAGTCGCGATTTTACGCAGGATACGACGCATGATTTTACCCGAACGAGTTTTTGGTAGAGAGTCGGTCCAGTGCAGTACATCTGGCGTTGCAATTGGGCCAATCTCTTTACGTACCCAGTCTTTTACTTCTTTATGAAGCTCTGCGGTTGGGAACTCACCATCATTCAGCGTGATGTAAGCGTAAATCGCTTGGCCTTTAATATCATGAGGGATGCCCACAATCGCGGCTTCTGCAATCTTATCGAACGCGACTAGAGCCGATTCAATCTCAGCAGTACCCATACGGTGACCTGATACGTTAAGTACATCATCGACACGCCCCGTAATCCAGTAGTAACCGTCTTCATCACGACGAGCGCCGTCACTGGTGAAGTACATGCCTTTAAAGGTCGAGAAGTAAGTCTGTTCGAAGCGGTCATGATCGCCATGAACGGTACGCATTTGGCCTGGCCAAGAGTCAAGAATCACTAGGTTGCCGTCTGTTGCACCCTCAATGATGTTACCCATGTTATCAACCAGTGCCGGTTGCACACCGAAGAATGGACGAGTTGCAGAGCCCGGTTTCAGGTCTGTTGCGCCTGGTAGCGGTGCAATCAAGATACCGCCCGTTTCTGTTTGCCACCATGTATCAACAATTGGAGATTGCTCATTACCGATTGTTTTGTAGTACCACTCCCACGCCTCTGGGTTGATAGGTTCACCCACTGAGCCCATGATTCTTAGGCTGTCACGAGAAGTACCTTCAACGGCTTCATTGCCTTTCGCCATCAATGCACGAATAGCCGTTGGCGCCGTATAAAGAATATTAACTTGGTGCTTATCGACCACTTCGCTCATGCGGCTGGTGTTCGGGTAATTTGGCACGCCTTCAAACAGAATCGTTTTTGCGCCATTAGCAAGCGGTCCGTAAACAAGATATGTGTGACCGGTAATCCAACCCACATCGGCTGTACACCAGAAAGTCTCGCCTTCTTGGTAATCGAATACGTATTTGAAGGTCATCGCAGCATAAACAAGGTAGCCACCTGTGGTGTGCATAACGCCTTTAGGTTTACCTGTTGAGCCTGACGTATAAAGGATGAATAGTGGATCTTCTGCGTTCATCTCTTCTGGTGGGCAATCTGCAGATACATTAGCAATAGCATCGTGCCACCACACATCGCGATGTTCGTGCCATGCCACATCACCGCCAGTGCGTTTGAATACAACAACCTTCTCGATGTTTTTCACTTCAGGGTTCGTCAGTGCTTCATCGACATTCTTTTTCAGTGGAACAGCACGGCCGCCACGCACGCCTTCATCGGCAGTGATAACGACTTTAGAATTTGAATCGATAATACGACCAGACAGTGCTTCTGGTGAGAAACCACCAAATACGACTGTGTGAACCGCACCGATACGGGTACACGCCAGCATGGCTACTGCCGCTTCTGGCACCATTGGCATGTATAAACAAACCACATCACCTTTGCGCACGCCTTGCTCTTTTAGAGCATTCGAAAACAGGCACACTTCTTTATGCAGTTCATTAAAAGTTAGAGTTTTATCATCTGCCGGGTCATCGCCTTCCCAGATGATAGCGACTTCATCACCGCGCTCAGCAAGGTGGCGGTCGATACAGTTAGCCGAAACGTTAAGCGTGCCATCTTCAAACCAGCGAATATCAATGTGGCCAGGGTCGAAAGAGGTGTTTTTTACTTGTGTGAAAGGTTTGATCCAATCAACGATTTTTCCGTGTTCACCCCAAAAGCCTTCAGGGTCAGAAACAGATTGCTGGTACATGGCTAGGTAAGTGTCATTATCCGCGTGTGTGGTTGATTTAATATTTTCTTTTACCGGATAAACGTGGGCTTCACTCATTGCATCTCTCCTTGTGCCTACATTCCTAATGAACTGGCAACTTCCTTTGTGTTCAGTTTCTAGGTCTATTACAGAACCGTCTTTGTGTTATCACTCTCGGCTAGGACGGCGATTTCCACAATTAGACTTTAGGATGAGACGCTGCTTTTCACTTACAAAATAGCGAGTTAAGTTCAATTTTGAGATGTTGCTCTCTATGTGAAGCGCCAGTGGTTGAATTAAGAATAAGAAGAGTTGAAACGGGGAAGGTCACCATGTTTCAGGCGCACAAAGATCAGCGCAGCGGAGATAGCGTCTTGTAATGCATCATGTTTATTGACCGGGATAGGTAAATCGAGTTGGCGACAGATGGCGTCCATACTGAGATCAAAATAGGCATTGGGCAGCTGTCTTTCGAGTTTGTCTTGATAGAGTTGGCTCACTTCGACTAATCGGTTAGGCAGTGGAAATCCAAGCTGTTTTAAACAGGCGCGGTCGAGAATTTTTTTATCATAGCGGATGTGATAGCCGACTAAAGGACGATTTCCAATGAAGTTCAGTAGCTCGATTAAAGCCTGTTTTTCTTCGATGCCGTGCTTTAGATCTTGATGACGGATACGGTGGATTTTTATTGAATTGCAATCGAGCGATTGGGGGGCGCGCAACCGGACTTCAAAAGGTTGGCTGGTAATGATTCGGTTACCGATGATCTTGGTCGCGGCAATGGTAACTAATTCTGCCTGATTGGGATCTAGGCTGGTGGTTTCACAATCGAGCGATACATATTCATGATCAATAGGCGCAGTAAACAGAGGCTGATAGAGGGAGCCTTTGAGCTTGTGATGCCAGTAATAGCGAACCAACCTATTCATCGTTCAATGCCTAATCCCGTATCTGATAGTGGTAGCCGAGCCATTGCTTGAATTTCTTCACCACGTGCAGGCTATGACGAAGCAGATCCCTGTCTGCTCGTTCCATCAGTTTGACGTTAATCTTGTTGCTGCTGTGCTGCTGAGAAAGCCTTTGGGCTAAGCGCCACTTAAAGAATTGCTTGAGCGCTTCACTGAGATTATCGGCGGTACTTTGCTCTAATACTTTCTTGCTGACCAACTGCTCAATGCGTTCGAAGGTGTTGTTTACGGTAACACCATGCTCAAGACAAAGTGCTCTCACACCATGCACGATAGGGAAAATACCGCCTTGTTTGATATCGAGCCCTGACTTGGATTGCTTCACATTGCCAAATAGGGTGAGGGGAACCGAGAAGTTCAGCGCTGGGCGGCAGAACTCCGTCAGAATCAATTCTTGTCCGAGCATTAAATCACTGAGGTGCTGCTTTACAGGTTTTAATAGCTCTCTATTCCCCGCCACAGCGTGTGCATCTGCCATGATCGCAATATCCATCACGGTGTCTGGCGTGGCTTTTTTTACCCAATGGGTGAGGGTTTGTTTCCACTCTTGTTCTGAATGCACCCATTTCGGATTGTTGACCATCACGTTGCCCGGGCACAGTGGGTAACCCAATTGTTGAAGGGTATGGGTGAGGTCGTTCATGGCACTTTGGCATTGATGCCACTCCAAACCATCTTGAATTATTAGCGCGTTGTCTTGATCGGTTTTGAGAATTTGTTCCCCGCGACCTTCGGACCCCAACACGATTAGGCAGCAATGATTATGCAGTGCCGGTGGGATCACCAACTCAAAAGCCTTCTCTATGATCTGTTCGTTGACCGCAGAAATCAGCTCCATGATAAAGCGTGTGCGAATCCCATTACTGAGCAAGCTCTCGACCAGTTGACGTTGTTTGTTAGAGGCCATTGCCAATTCTTCAACGCTGGTGGCGCGCGCAATACGCAAAGTAAGAACGTGGGAGTGTGTGGAGAATGCGCTGAGGATCTGTGTCATATCCACCATGCCGACCGCATTTTTACCATCACAAACCATCAACCTTTTTACTCGATTTCTGGTCATGGTAATCATGGCGTTAAATAAGAAATCGCCTTGGTTCACGTGCATCACCGGAAACGTTGCGATCTCACCGACAGGGACATCCAGTGGGAAATTATCGAGCATCACAGCATGCAATAAATTGGTTCGAGTGACGATTCCATACGGCAAGGAACATGATGATCCAAAAGCTTTTGGTTCATCATGTTCCAAATGAACTAGGGCCGAGTCTAACCCTTGTTCTTTAAGGGTTTGAGTGACTTGGTTGATCGGTTGGTTTGGTTCAAGTATCAGTGGTGGGTGATAGATAGAGTCATCCACTTTGGTCAATATAAACTCGGCAAGATTCTGTTGCTGCTGGGCGGCTTCTATCAAAGCTTTTCGTGTTGATAGGTTGCTATCAAAGTAGGCAGCGAATTGGCCATTGGCGTGGTAAAGCTCAAGAAAAATATCGGTGGGCAGCAGATAACTTAATGTATCTTCGAGTGCGATATATTGGTGTTTGGTGTGAGGTTCAAACTGGCTGCGGACATCAAAAATATCGTCATTGGCATAGTGTGCGTAAATCTCACCATCATTGCTCGCGCGCTCTTCAATTGCCCCTTTGATCAAAATGTGCAGGTGTCGACTCGGCCTTTCAGCTTCCAGTATCACTTCTTGAGAGCGGTAATACACCACGTCTAATGAAGAGCGAAGCTTCAACTGTTCGGCGTCGGACAGGCTATCGAAAGGTGGGTGCTGCATATTAAATTTGTCAGGCATAAGCATCACAAGAAGAAATGGGAGTCTTTAATCAGTCTGACAAAATACCAGAGAAGCTCCAGACGACTTTAGTCTAAATGCGAGTATGGGTATTAATGAGCGTGAAATCTCTTATTGAAATGCGATATCCAGACCCATTGAATATGGGAATGCTATCCCAGTAATAATTCCCTTTTTCATCGTATGCGAGATAGGCATAATTGGTGCTGCCTTTTTCCGTACACTTTATAGGTCATTTATGTTTAGCCCTTCACCCTATGGCTGGATCTCTCAGTATTTTCTTGGTTTCTTTTTTGCGTATGGCGTGTATTTGCCATTTTGGGCGTTGTGGTTTGAAGACCAAGGCGTGTCTGCTGGTGATATTGGCGTATTGATTGGTATCGGCTTTGCGACTCGTTGTGTGGCTAACCTAGTGATTACGCCGCGAATCCATAAAGTGGAACACTTGATGCCAGCGCTACGCTGTTTGAGTTTCGCTGCGTTGCTGTTTGTCGGTTTCCACTTCTTCACCGGTGGCAGCTTTATACTGATGTTGTTGGCAACGGTACTGTTTAACCTCTGTTGTGGGCCGATCATTCCTCTTTCTGATGCGATGGCTAACCATTACAGTCGTTTGAAAATGCTCGACTACGGCCGAACTCGCCTTTGGGGTTCAATTGCCTTTATCGCAGGTTCAACGGTGGTTGGCTATTTGGTGGCACAATTTGGCACCGACATGATTTTGTATACTGCACTTGCGGGCGTGTTGTTGTCATTGATTCTGGCGATGAGAAATCCTAACGTGATGCCAGTAACGCAATCTGAGCAACAAGCGGCGCGACCAAAACTAGGTGAACTGCTGCGTGAGTCGTCAGTGGTAAAATTTTTAGCCTTGATGGCGTTGCTGCAAGGTAGTCATGCGGCTTACTACAGTTTTAGTGCGATTTATTGGAAAGAAGCGGGTCACTCAGAAGCTATCATCGGTTATTTGTGGAGTTTAGGTGTTGTTGCTGAAGTGGCCGTATTTGCTTTGAGTAAGCGATTATTCTCAGGCTGGTCACTGCGTACTTTGTTTGTCGTCGCGGCTATTGGGGTGATGGCGCGTTGGGGTATTACCGCATCAACCACGGCGATTTTTGCACTGGTGATGGTGCAGTTGCTGCACGGTGTGACATTTGCCATGGCACACATCGCCGCGATTCAATACATCCAATCTGAAGAACAAAACAAGATGGTTGCGCTACAAGCCCTGTATAACGCGATTCCATTAGGTGCCTTTATTGCACTGATGACCACCTTAAGTGGTTGGGGTTATGAGCTTTGGGGCGCAAATATCTTCTGGGGCATGGCTGCAATGGGTGCACTTGCTCTGTTCATTAAGTTGGATGAAAGAAGTTCAGTGGTTGAGATTAATCAATCAGATTCGGAACAGTCAGAATCTCACAGCAAATGCTGATAATTAGAGTCTAAAGCACAGAATTTAAGCGATGCGATTGAGTTAATCACCCATCCTTAGTTAAATGAAACCTCTCCCTTATGGAGAGGTTTTTTTATGGATGAAAAAAGGGTTTTCAATGCAAGGATGGATAGTAATTCCAGTCTCTTTAGCCTACTTGGGCGTGTTATTTCTGATCGCTTGGTATGGAGACAGGCAGGTTCGTTGGCTATCGCGTTGGCGCCCGTGGATCTATAGCCTTTCGATTGCCGTGTATTGTACCTCTTGGACCTTCTATGGAACGGTCGGGCAGGCGAGTAACAACCCTTGGTCTTTTTTACCCATTTACCTCGCCCCGATTCTAGTCTTTACACTAGGCTGGCGGATCTTGGCGCGGCTGATCCTGATTGCGAAGCGGGAACATATCACCTCCATTGCCGACTTTATCGCGGCTCGTTATGGAAAATCTCAGGGCTTAGCGGTGGCGGTGACGGTTATCGCCGTGGTTGGTATCCTTCCTTATATTGCTCTGCAACTGCGTGGTATTACCATGGGGTTGGATATTGTTGCACCCAACCTAGCGGCTGACTTCGGCTATCAGGATTATCACGTCTCTTGGTTCGTGGTCGGTGCTTTGGCTATTTTTACCATGCTGTTTGGTACAAGACACATTGATAACACGGAACATCACCGTGGCATGATGATGGCGGTGGCGTTTGAATCCATCGTTAAGCTCGCGGCATTCCTGATCGTTGGCCTGTTCATCATGTATCTGGCGATGAGCAGCGACAAAATCGACCTGCTTGATGTGGCGGCTTCCACCTACGAATCACCCAATATTCCGACCTTAATTATTCATACCGTTTTGACCATGTTGGCGATTGTCTGTTTGCCACGCCAGTTCCATACCATGGTGGTAGAGAACGAACGTCCTCAAGACCTGCATACCGCTCGCTGGTTGTTTCCGCTTTACCTGATTTTGATGGGACTGTTCGTGCTGCCAATTGCTTGGGCAGGACAAGGACTACTTACTGGTATGCCAGCGGATACCTATGTGATCAGTGTGCCAATGTCAGAAGGCGCTAATCACATTGCCTTGCTGGCTTTCCTTGGTGGTACGTCTGCGGCAAGTGGCATGGTGATAGTGTCGACCATCGCCTTGGCGATCATGGTGTCGAATGATTTAGTGATGCCACTGTTACTGCGCCGTATGCGCCTAACCCAAAGAACCCATCGACACTTTTCTGGTCTGTTATTGGTGATTCGCCGCGGGCTAATTTTACTGCTGTTACTGGGTGCTTGGCTGTTTTATCAGGCGCTCGATACCATTCATTCACTATCAGCGATTGGCTTTCTTTCTTTTGCTGCGATTGCTCAATTCGCGCCCGCACTTATCGGTGGTTTGTACTGGCGCCCGGGTAACCGCAAGGGCGTGTATGTCGGCTTAATGGTCGGTTCAGTGATTTGGCTGATTACCTTGATGAGCCAAACCAGCATGTTAGCGGGCGATAGTGAAAGTAACCTTTTGCTGTGGATTATTACGCCACCAGAGTTACTCAGCAGTTGGGATATCAGCAGCTCAAACTGGGGAATTGTGCTGAGTATTGTGCTCAATACCTTGTGCTATGCCGTGGTTTCGATGACAACCCGCCCAAGCCTAAGTGAGCGCTTACAATCGGCGGCATTTGTTGGCACACCACTGCCTGAGAACGAGAATATCAGCCTCTACCAGAACCGTGTGACAGTCGCTGAGTTAGAGATGCTGGCGTCGCGTTTTGTGGGTCGCAAGCGAGCAAAAAGTGCCTTACACAGCTATTGGCAACAACACGGTCAGCCGCTGCTTCCTAATCAACAAGCACCTGCAAGTTTGATTCGACACGCAGAGCGCGTGCTCGCCGGTGTATTCGGTGCTTCGTCTGCTAAGTTAGTACTTACTTCCGCTTTACAGGGAAGAAACATGCAGCTTGAAGAAGTGGCGACCATCGTGGATGAAGCTTCGGAACTGTACGACTTCAGCCGTGGTTTACTGCAAGGAGCGATTGAACATATTGGCCAAGGCATCGCAGTAATAGATAAACAAATGAGGCTGGTGGCGTGGAATCAACGTTACTTAGAGCTGTTTGAATTTCCTGCGGGTTTGATTCAGGTTGGGCGACCCATTTCCGATGTGATTCGCCATAATGCCGAACAGGGTTTGTGTGGTCCGGGTGACCCAGAAGATCACGTTCGTCGCCGTGTTTATCACCTTGAGCAAGGCACTCGACACACCTCTTCTCGTATTCGTCCTGATGGCCGAGTAATTGAGGTGCAAGGTAACCCAATGCCAAGTGGTGGTTTTGTGATGAGCTTTACCGACATCACGGTATTCCGACAAGCAGAGCAAGCGCTAAAAGATGCTAACGAAAGCTTGGAATCGAGAGTGCATGAACGAACTCAAGAACTCGAGAAGCTTAACCATCGCTTGGTAAAGGCGACGCAAATCTCTGATCAAGAATCACAATCCAAGAGTCGTTTTCTTGCGGCTGTGAGTCACGATTTGATGCAGCCATTAAATGCTGCTCGCTTGTTTGCTTCTTCTCTATCTGAGGTAGCCAAAGAACAAGAGGTCAAACAGCTTTCTTCTCATATCGAAAGTGCGTTGGGTGCGGCTGAAGATCTGATTGGTGATTTATTGGATATCTCGCGCTTGGAATCCGGCAAGTTAGAAACCAACATTCATGCGATTGCCGTGCATGATGTACTAACCAATTTGAATGCGGAATTTAGCGCTTTAGCGATACAACAAAAAATCCAGTTTCAAATGATCCCATCGTCATTGTTCATTCATTCTGACCCTAAATTATTAAGACGAGTGATTCAGAACTTTTTGACCAATGCGTTTCGTTACAACCCGGAAGGGAAAGTAGTACTGGGTGCGAGACGAGTGAATGGACAGGTTCGAATTGATGTGTGGGATAATGGAACCGGTATCGATGAAGACAAGCAACAAGAAATCTTTGAAGAGTTTACTCGTGGCAGCCAAGTACGAGCCGATCAAGGATTGGGGTTAGGGCTGGCTATCTCGAAAGGTATTGCTCATGTGCTTGGCCATCAAATTTCGATGCGCTCATGGCCGGGGCAAGGCAGTGTTTTTTCCATCACCTTAGCTAGAGCGGAAAAAGTGGCTCCAGTTGTGCAAGCTTCGACGCCAATGGCGACCAGCGACATCGAACATCTCAAGATATTGTGTGTCGATAATGAACGAGAAATCTTAGTCGGTATGGAAAACCTGATCGGACGTTGGGGCTGTGAGGTTAAGACGGCGGTTGATTTGGTCGAAAGCTTGCAGTGCCTAGATGAGGGTTGGCTACCTGATGTGATTTTCTCTGATTACCGTTTAGATAATGGCAGAACGGGTCTCGAAGTCCTGCAGCAGTGTCGCTTGCGCCTCGGAGACTCTTTTGAAGGGGTCATCATTAGTGCCGATAGAACCGATGACATGTTGGCAGCGATAAAGGCCAACAGCTTTCGCTTTATTGCCAAGCCAGTGAAGCCACTTAAGTTAAGAGCGGTCTTGAATCGAGTGAGCTAGTTTGGGTTAACAGGCTCGGATTAGTACGTTCGTGAGCGGATAGTGAAAAGGCCTCAGATGAGGCCTTTTTTGTCTCTGTTTTTTTTTGCGAACGCCGATTCGCTTGTTAATTCAATAACTAACCAGCAATGCCACCTTGTGTCAGTGTGGTTGGATCAAGCAGTTTACTGAGCTCTTCTCGGCTAAGATCGGTTTCTCTTTCTGCGACATCCAGAATTGGTAAGCCTTCTTTGTAAGCTTTCTTGGCAATATCAGCCGCCTTCAAGTAGCCAATCACAGGGTTAAGTGCGGTCACTAGGATTGGGTTCTTTGACAGTGCCAAATCGAGATTGTCTTGGCGTACCGTGAAGGTCGCGATGGCTTTGTCCGCTAAAGCGACTGAGCTGTTTGCCAATAACTCAATACTTTCCAACACGTTATGAGCAATCACTGGCAGCATCACATTAAGTTGGAAGTTACCTGATTGTCCGGCTACGGTAATGGTGGTGTCGTTGCCAATGACTTGCGCCGCCGCCATAGCTGCAGCTTCTGGAATCACAGGATTTACCTTGCCAGGCATGATCGATGAGCCTGGTTGTAGAGCCTGTAATTCAATTTCCCCTAAGCCAGCCAACGGCCCAGAGTTCATCCAGCGAAGATCGTTTGAGATCTTCATGATCGCAACTGCTGCCGTTTTGAGCTGACCTGACAGCGCAACGATCGCGTCTTGACTGCTGAGGCTAAAAAAGAAGTTTTCACTCGAGCTAAAACTGATCTTTGTCGATTGAGACAGGTTACTCGCAAACTTATCGGCAAAGCGTGGGTCAGCATTGATCCCTGTTCCAACCGCAGTACCACCTTGTGCTAAAGCCTTGATAGCGGGCAGGGTGTTCTCTATTGCTTGCTTAGCGTGTTCTATCTGAAATTTCCAACCACCTAGCTCTTGAGCAAAGGTCATTGGCATCGCATCCATTAGATGAGTGCGGCCGGTCTTCACGACCTCTGCAAGTTCCTGTTGTTTGATGGTGAGTGCTTCAGAAAGGTGAGTTAATGCAGGTAATAGCTTATTTTCAGCCATCAAAGCAACGCTCACTTGAATTGCGGTTGGCACCACATCGTTACTGCTTTGGCCCATGTTGACGTGATCATTGGGGTTCACGTCGCCTTGCAAGCTTCTTGAGGCAAGCGTAGCAATCACTTCATTGGCATTCATGTTGGAACTGGTACCTGAACCGGTTTGGTAGACATCGATAGGGAATTGATCGAGGTGTTTACCCTCAATGATCTCTTGGCTGGCTTCGGCTATCGCGTTGGCAATATCACCTTCCAGTAGACCTAACTGAGCATTGGTATCTGCCGCTGCCTGTTTAATTAACGCCAGTGCTTGAATAAAACTGGTCGGCATCTTGTGAGAGCTAAACGCGAAGTTATCCGCTGCACGCTGAGTTTGTGCTTGGTATAGCGCATCGGCAGGGACTTTCACTTCGCCCATGCTGTCTTTTTCAATCCGAAATTGTAGGGTCATGTTCTATCCTTGTTAGCCAAGTGGGGCTTGGACTTGTTTTAGTGTTTGGCTGAGATTCAAAAAACGCGCTTGGCCTTGAGGTTGCTGGCAGTAGTGGCGCTTCAAATAAAATAGTGGTGAGTGAATAGAGTCTAGGCAGATATGACGAAAGGCGAAACTGCGCTGAGGAGACTCAATCGCTTCAATCAAATGAAAGAAAACTTGGCGTAGATACAGCTCGCACAACAAGATGTTTTCTTGAGCGGCATGCTTTTCATAGTAAGCCGAAAGCGTCAGTGCACACTCGATATACTCTCGAATTACAAACGGCTCATGGCCTTGAACTTGTTCTAATGAAGCAAAGCGATCCTGTGCTTTGTAAAATCTCGAATAGAGAACCTGCTGCTCTTTCATCATCATCTGCATCTCTTTATTGGATGTTAATGATAATTATTATCAAATAAAATTTTAAAAACAACCCTTTGTTTATCTTTTTATAAAGTGAGCAGAAAAAGAAAAAGCCGATACACGAAGTATCGGCTTTCTGGAGTCAGTACCTAATCCCTACAATGTAAGTACTGATTCATTTTTTGCTAAACATCTTTGTTTAATGGTCGTGCTTAGTGGTCGTGAGCTTCACCTGCACCTTTCGGGTAACGGATGTTCTCAACCATATCTTGTACATCTTGTGGTACTTCAGCAGTTACTTTGTTTACAGCAATCGATACTACGAAGTTTAGACACATACCTAGCGTACCGATGCCTTCTGGGCTGATACCAAACCACCAGTTTTCAGGTGTGCTTGCTGCTGGGTTAATGAACTTGAAGTAGATGATGTAGCTTGCTGTGAAGGCAATACCTGACAACATACCTGCAATTGCGCCTTCCTTGTTCATCTTCTTGTAGAAGATACCTAGGATAATCGCTGGGAAGAAGGATGCTGCGGCTAAGCCGAAGGCAAACGCTACTACCTGTGCTACAAAGCCTGGTGGGTTAATACCTAAGTAACCGGCACCGACAATCGCGACCATGGCTGCCAGACGAGCGGCTAACAGCTCCTGCTTGTCGGTCATGTTTGGTCTGAAGCCTTTCTTCAACAAGTCATGTGAAATCGACGTTGAGATGACCAATAGTAGACCCGCGGCTGTTGATAGTGCGGCTGCTAGGCCACCGGCTGCAAGCAGTGCTACAACCCAGTTTGGTAGTTTCGCTAGCTCTGGAGAAGCCAGTACGATGATGTCACGGTTAATCTTCATCTCGTTGCGCTCATCGCCCGAGTAGAACATTTTGCCATCGCCGTTCTTATCTTCCCAACCTACTAGGCCAGTGCTTTCCCAGTTTTTGTACCAGCTTGGTGCGTCCGCTGCAGCGACACCTTGCATGTCAGGGCCGTTGATTGTTTCGATCATGTTTACACGAGCGAATGCTGCAACGCCTGGTGCTGTTGTGTATAGCAATGAGATGAACAGTAGTGCCCAACCCGCTGAGATACGAGCATCACGTACTTTTGGTACCGTGAAGAAACGAATGATTACGTGTGGAAGACCCGCAGTACCGACCATTAGAGCCGCACAGATGAAGAATACATCTACCATGCTCTTGTTACCTTCGGTATAGGCGGTAAATCCGAGTTCTTCGGTCAGTCCATCCAGTTTATCAAGAAGGTAAACATCTGTGCCTGATAGCGTAGAGCCCATACCAACTTGTGGAAGTGGGTTACCTGTCATCATGATTGAGGTAAAGATTGCTGGAACAAGGAAGGCGAAAATGAGGACACAGAATTGAGCTACCTGCGTATAAGTGATGCCTTTCATGCCACCTAGTACTGCGTAGAAGAACACAATACCCATACCAATGATGATGCCTAGGTTAATATCAACTTCTAGGAAACGAGAGAATACAACGCCCACACCACGCATCTGGCCTGCAACGTACGTAAACGATACGAAGATTGCACAGAATACCGCTACCATACGTGCCGTTTTCGAGTAGTAACGCTCACCGATGAAATCAGGAACCGTAAACTGACCGAACTTACGTAGGTAAGGTGCTAAACATAGCGCAAGTAGTACATAACCACCTGTCCAACCCATTAGGTAAACCGCACCGTCGTAACCAACGAATGAGATGATACCTGCCATTGAGATGAATGATGCTGCCGACATCCAGTCAGCGGCGGTCGCCATGCCGTTTGCTACTGGGTGTACACCACCGCCAGCAACGTAGAACTCACTAGTAGACCCTGCACGAGCCCAGATTGCGATGCCGATATATACCGCGAAAGTAATACCGACGAGAATAAACGTCCAAGTTTGAATATCCATGTTCTAGCCTCTAGTCTTCCTGTACGTTGTATTTTTTGTCGAGCGCATTCATGCGGACAACGTAAATAAATATCAGCGCCACGAAGGTGTATATCGAACCTTGCTGAGCGAACCAAAATCCTAGCTTGAACCCGCCAAACTGAACGGTATTGAGGGCATCCACAAATAAGATGCCAGCGCCGTAAGACACCGCAAACCAGACCGCGAGCAGTGTTCCCATAATTCCCAAGTTTTCCTTCCAGTAGGCTTGAGCATGTTCCGTAGATTCGAACGCCATTGCCTTCTCCTTTATTCCGTTTTCGTAGAAACTGTTTTTGTGAAACCGTTTTGTAAAATAGCGTGTTAACGTAATGTTACGATTTAGAATGTAGCAAGGATAAGTCAAGGGATCTGTGCAACTTTAGTCGGGATGGTATTAGCGCTAATGTACTGAAATATGGGAGCTAGGAGACATAACCATAGAAAAATGTGATGTTACAATGTTGTTAAATTAGCCAAAGGTCTAACAAAAAGGGATGAATTAGACTGCGAGTCATAAAATTTAACAACTAAATGACCGAGAAACGGTATTTAGCCCTGCTTATGACACGAAGCGAAACATAAGTTTGTTATAGTAACAACGGCACTTTCACCGACCGTGCCTTGCTAAACGGCAGAAGATCAACAAGCTAGTGGCAAAAGATCAACAGGCTTAAAGCTCGGATTTTATTCTTTGGGGGAACGAATTGGACGCAATAACCATTAACCACTTATTCTTGACTGGTGCCGTACTCATCGCCATCAGCGTGCTTTTCTCACAAGTGTCCTCTCGATTGGGCGTTCCTATTCTTTTGATCTTTTTGTTCGTTGGTATGTTAGCGGGTGAAGATGGACCCGGTAATATTCATTTCGATGATTACTCACTGACCTACTTGGTGAGTAACCTTGCGCTTGCCGTGATTCTGTTGGATGGCGGTATGCGAACCAAGGTGGCGAGCTTCAAGGTCGCTTTCTGGCCTTCGCTCTCGCTGGCGACGATAGGTGTCGCATGTACAGCAACCTTAACCGGATTAATGGCGGCTTGGCTGTTTGACTTGTCATTAATGCAGGGCATCTTGGTCGGGGCGATTGTTGGTTCAACCGATGCGGCAGCGGTATTCTCTTTGCTGAAAGGACAGAGTCTCAATGAGCGTGTTGGCTCAACCCTAGAGATCGAATCGGGCACTAACGACCCAATGGCGGTCTTCCTGACGGTGACCTTAATTGCGCTGTTAGGTAACCCTGACGCTGAGATGGGAATGAACTTCCTACTGCAAAGTTTTGCGATGCAGTTTGGTATCGGTACTCTTGTTGGTATTGGCGGCGGCTGGGTTCTATGGAGCTTAATCAATCGAGTACAATTGGCTGATGGCCTTTATTCCATTCTGGTACTCAGTGGGGGCGTGGCTCTGTTTGCGTTCTCTAACATGCTTGGCGGCAGCGGCATCTTATCGATTTACCTAGTGGGCTTGTTCATTGGTAATCGTCCGACGCGCTCGCGACACTCGATTCTTAATGTTCTTGATGGCATGACGTGGCTAAGCCAGATCGTGATGTTCTTGGTATTGGGTTTATTGGTGACGCCATCAACGTTGATGGACATTGCTCTGCCTGCGCTGGCACTGGCCTTCGGTATGATTTTGTTTGCTCGTCCGCTGTCGGTTTGGTTGGGTTTGCTGCCGTTCAGAAGCTTTACCACCAAGGAACGTTGGTTTGTTTCTTGGGTCGGTCTACGCGGCGCGGTACCGATCATTCTGGCGGTGTTCCCGATGATGGCTGGCCTGCCTAATGCTCAGCTTTACTTCAACATCTCGTTCTTCGTGGTTATGGTGTCGCTGATTGTTCAAGGCGGCAGCTTGATGAAAGTCGCGAGATTGGCTCAAGTGACGCTACCTCCAACGCCGACACCGATTTCTCGTACTGGCATTGAAATTTACCCTGCTAGTGAGTGGGAGATGTTTGTCTACAAGCTGAAAGAAGAGAAGTGGTGTGTGGGCGAACCACTAAAGCGTTTGTCTATGCCGGAAGGAACGCGAATTACTGCACTGTTTAGAAAGGATGCCTTGCTTCACCCATCAGGCAGCACCGTGTTAGAGGCGAACGATATCTTATGTGTGCTTGGTCAAGACAAAGATTTGGACAGCTTAAGTTCGTTGTTCAGTGAGGCGCCTCTAGCAGAAGAGGCGGCACGATTCTTTGGTGACTTCTTCTTGGATGTTGAGCTATCAGTTGCGGCAGTGAGTGATTGTTATGGTATTGAACTTGGCTCGGAGGAAGAGCGAGAAATGACGCTAAAACAATTGGTTGCTCAAGAGCTTGGCGCACACTCTGTATTGGGTGATAGCTTTGAGTGGCATGACATCACTTGGGTGGTTGCAGAGATAGATGATCATAAAGTCGTCAGGTTGGGTTTATGTTTACCTAAGACGACTTTAGAAGAGGATATCAGTGAAGCTTAATTGTGGACTTCTTGTAGCAAGATAACCGCTTGAGTACGATTTTTCACATCCAGTTTACGGAAGATGGCCGTCATATGTGCTTTGATGGTCGCTTCCGAAACATTCAATTCATACGCGATTTGCTTGTTAAGCAAGCCGTCAGAAAGCATCCCTAATACCTTGTATTGCTGAGGCGTCAGTGTGGAAATCTTTTCTGCAAGGTCGCTACACGCTGCATTATTGGTGATAAGCCCTTCAGGGAAGAACGGGTCGCCATTCAGCACTTGATTCAGTGCACTCACCAACTCACGCATATCACTCGACTTAGGAATAAAGCCAAACGCACCGTGGCTCTTCACCTGAGTGACCACGCTGGCATCTTCACTGGCAGAAACCACCACAATCGGTAGATCTGGGTATTCAGCGCGCAGTTGAATTAAGCCTGACATGCCATTGGCGCCCGGCATTTTCAGATCGAGCAGTAATAGATCCGGCTCGCCTTCTTTCTTTAGCAGAGTCAGTAAGGCATCGAGAGAATCGGCCTCAAGCAGGTTCGCACCACTGATCGCCATATGAACTGACTGAAACAGGGCGTTGCGAAAGAGAGGGTGGTCATCAGCAATGATGATGGTATAGGTCGAGTCCATGACGTTCATACTTTTAACAATTTAGTTAATATTTATTATCATCCTGATTGAGTATGTGGACAATATCTATGCATTAAAAGTCTGAACCATATCGACTTTTATCCCCGGAATAAGAAAGCGTTACTCTGAATAGCAAAAAAGCCGCACTGCCATCTCGTTACGGAGGGGCGGTGCGGCTTTCGATTCGGCTTATATTTTAGTGAATATTGCCGTTATAGCTGGTGGTTTTGCATGTGTTTTAAGAATACATCGGCAGGCATAAAACCGGTTACACGAGCATTTGGAACATGGTTACCCTCGCCATCCCAGAACTCAATCGTCGGTAAGCCAAGTACCTGTAATTGTTTAAGCAGTTCAATGTCTTGAGGCATGTTTCTCGTTACATCGGCTTGTAGCAGTACAAAGTCAGAAAGCTTGTTTTCCACATCAGCTTGATGGAAGGTGTACTTCTCGAACTCTTTACACGCCACACACCAATCGGCGTAGAAGTCGAGCATCACAGGCTTACCGAGTTTCTTCGCTTCGATGAGCTGGATTTCTAGCTCTTCAACCGTGTTGATGCGTGCAAATTGGATGTGCTGTTGTTCTACCGTTACGCTCTTCTCCGCAAACCAATAGTTCAATGCAGGCTGTGCCGAAGCAAACAAGCCAAGCATCGCGATGATGCCTACCGCACTCTGCTTCCAGCCGCCGAATGGCAGTGCATTCTTGCTATGGTACAGCCAACCAAAGGCGATGAAGCCAAGGCCAGACCAAAGCACGGTTGCCCACAATTCAGGAATGATGCGCTCTAGCAGGAAGATAGGTGCTGCCAGCAAGATAAAGCCGAATACGATCTTCACCTTGTCCATCCAGCTGCCCGCTTTAGGCAATAGCTTATTACCAAATACCGCAACTAAAATCAGCGGAATACCCATACCCATGGCTAATGCATACAGAGCAATCGCACCGGTAAATAGGTCGCCACTCTGAGCCACATACAGCAGCGCGCCTGACAATGGCGCCGTGGTACAAGGTGAACACACCAAGCCAGAGATAGCGCCCATTGCGAATACGCCCAAGGTATTGCCACCTTGCTGCTTATTGCTTTGATTGTTGAGCCAAGTTTGAATGCTGCTTGGCAGTTGCAGGTTATAAACGCCAAACATCGACATTGCCAACGCCACGAACAGAACACTCAGCGCGATCAGCACGTAAGGGTGCTGCATAGCGGCTTGGAACTGCATGCCTGCTGAAGCAACCACTAAACCTAATAAGGTGTAGGTTAACGCCATGCCTTGCACGTAAATAAAGGACAGCATCAGCGCGCGACCTTGGCTGAGTTTGCCACCACCTAAAACGATACCCGTTAGAATCGGATACATAGGCAGCACACACGGCGTAAAGGCTAAACCAACACCGAGTGCTAAGAATAATAGAGGGGTCCACCAACTGTCACCGAGCTTATCGGCTAAGCCTGCTTCTTTTGAAACAGGGGCATTTGGCTGTTGAGTCGTGTTACTTACAACGTCTGCTTTCGGAGATGTTGGTTGCGTAGAAACATCGGTTTCGTTGCCAGCAGAAGATGAAGCTTGTGAGTCACTACCTTGCGAATTAGCAGAACCTGTTGCTGTGAAAGGTTCAATGTCGATGATACGAGTCTCTGGTGGGTAGCAGAACCCTGCGTCCGCACAGCCTTGATACTTAACGATCAGCTGTGAGCCATCTTGGTAACTCTGCAGAGGAACTTGCACGAATAACGGCTGAGTATAAATGCTCACCTCACCGAAGAATTCATCTTGGTGCGGCTTACCATCTTCTAATTCAACATTACCGATAGCGAGATTTTGCCCGGTGAACGAGAGGCTATGTTGATAGAGGTAGTAGCCCTCTTTTACTTGCCAGTCGAGAAGGACTTTGTCGTCTTGCTGGTAGTAATTGAAAGGGAAAGCTTGGTCTACAGGGACAAAACCATTGTTATTGCCTCCGAAGCTTGGCTCGGCGTTGTCGTTCCCAAATAGCGCCCACGCAGGCTGGGTGAATAGGGAAACACAAACAAAAAGTAATGTGGCAAGTCGTCGCATACTATTTAGTCATCAAAATGGAGTTGAAGGTATCTTAACTCAATCAGACCGTAATAGTTTGCTATTAGTTTCATCGGCAAACAAATATCCCCTAAGGCGGGATAGCGATTTTATTGGGTAATCGAGTGGGGAGCTGCAATTCAACTTGAGTGACTTGCCTTTGTAAAAGAGACATTTAAGCTACACCCAAGCGTGCTTTTACTACTTGTTCGCAAGCATCAATATTCATCGTATCTTTTGGAATAATAAGCACGGTATCATTACCGCCAACGGTGCCGATAATCTCAGTATGTGGGTCGATATCGACTAATCTTGCGACTAATTGAGCACAACCTGGATGAGTTTTTACGATGACCATCGCTTGGTTATGAGTGATGAATTCGATTTGCGATGAGATGGATGCATCGACACGAACCGGTGCACTTTCAACCGTGATGCAGTAAACCTTTTTACCGCAAGCATTCTGAATTTTGACAACACCAAGCTGTGACAAAATACGAGATACGGTCGATTGGCTGATACCGGTATAGCCAATATCGACGAGTTTCTCTCGCAGTTGATTTTGGGTCGAGAAGCTTTGTTGTTGTAGTAAGCGTTTGCACGCTGCAGTCAGTGTTTTATCTTCAGCTGAATACAAGCAACCGTGCTCAGTGATTGGGTTCATGAACAACTCCTTAAGGTCAACATGTGGTTATCGCTTGTCCATAGCGCCGAGCGTACTCCCAAAGCCGTAGAGTACGATTGTTAAATAGGGCTTACCGATGAATCCCGAAATAAAGAGGGAAGGTATGCGTGATGTATGATCGTCTACCCATTGAGTCTACCACTAAAGGATAGTTGTCTTTTTGAAGGGGATCACCAAATAAAATTCTAGTTAATTGCTTTTATTTTGGAGTTTTATTCTTTTGTTAAATGGATATTTATTCCAAGTTTGGCATAAATATCCATCGGTATTAGGGTGCTTTGGAGACCGTGATAATGGCGCTAAGGGTTAGCGAATTTCACTCATGATCTCGCGAGAGAATACTTTTTCACAGTAGTGACATTTTAGCTGCACGTTTTCCTGTTTTAGCTGCACTTTAAAGCTGCTTTCGACAGGTTCACCGTGCGAAATACAGTTGCTATTCGGGCAAGAGTAGACACTGTGGATTTGCTCTGGCAGCACAAGGGTTAGCTTATTAACCACTTTATACTCTTCAATCTGATTGACCGTTGCCTGCGGAGCATAAAGAGCCAATTGGTTGGCTTGTTCCTTGGTCAGGAAGATGTTCTCAATCTTGATTAGATCTTTATGGCCAAGTGCCGATGATGGCAGGTTTAAGCCCATAGTGATGCGCTGTTCTGTCTTGTGTAGCTTAAACAGTTTAAGGATTTTGATACCAAGGTGAGCAGGGATGTGGTCAATCACGCTGCCGTTACGGATCGCTTCTACTTGTAGCTGAGTTTGTTTAACCATGACTGTTTCTCCTGCTTATAAAGTGTCGTTAAGAACTAGGGCCAATAGGGCTTCGCGAGCGTATACACCGTTTTCAGCTTGTTCGAAGTAGTAAGCGTGTGGCGTTTTATCAACGTCGGTGGTGATTTCGTCGACGCGTGGCAGCGGGTGAAGTACCTTCATGTTTTGACGAGCGTCTTTCAATGTATCGGCGGTGAGGATGTAAGCCGATTTCATGTGTGCGTATTCCGACGCATCAAAGCGCTCTTTCTGCACGCGAGTCATGTACAGAACATCCAGTTCCGGCACGACTTCTTCAATGCTGCTGTGAGTGCTGTATTGGATGCCCATCTCTTCCAATTCTTCACAGATGTAATCTGGCATCTCTAAGACTTCTGGCGCGATAAAGAAGAAACGCACGTTATTGAATTTCGATAGTGCTTGGGTCAATGAGTGCACGGTACGGCCATATTTTAGGTCGCCGACGAACGCCACATTGAGGTTATCGAGCGTGCCTTGTGTTTCGTAAATCGAGAACAGGTCCAGCAAGGTTTGCGTCGGGTGCTGGTTAGCACCGTCGCCGCCGTTTACTACCGGCACACCGTTAGAAAATTCAGACGCTAAACGTGCTGCCCCTTCTTGTGGGTGACGCATTACAAAGGCATCGACGTAGGATGAAATAACCTGCACTGAATCGGCAAGTGTTTCGCCTTTCTTCGCCAGTGAGGTGTTACCGCCATTATCAAAGCCAATGACCGTGCCACCAAGGCGCTGGACGGCGGTCTCAAATGAAAGGCGAGTTCGAGTTGAAGGCTCAAAGAAGCAGCTCGCAACGACTTTATTTTTCAGCAACTCTGGGTTTGGCTCGGCCTTGAGTCTTGCTGCTGTGTCGACGATAAGCTCCAGTTCATTACAAGTGAGCTCAGGTATGGAGATGATGTGCTTGTTAAATAACGAATGCGCCATAACGGGTCTTCCTTCTATGCATACAGTCAAATTGCGGACAAAAAAAAGCCCCCTAAAAATAGGAGGCTTCGAAACGATCAATAGAGCAAAATAAAAATGACACCACCGCCACTCTTTGGCGTGTAGTTTGACAATCATGTGCGACAGAATTGCAGTTCATTTTTTGCTCTCTTAAGACAAATTGCGGAGGATTATACTCAGATAAAAACGGCATGCAATACTTTCTGTAAAGTATTCATTTAATGGATTTTTATGCGAAATAACCTCTACATTTTGCTTTGATTTAAGCCTTTGTTGAAACAGAAAATCTCAGGTTTTTTGGGGCGATAATGCCCTCAAGTACATGAAAAAAAATGCGGGCTTTATCCAAGGGCTAAATCCCAAGTTCGCCGCCCGCATTTCCCTGTCATTACACTTAACTTGTCAATGTCTCGCGAACAAGTGAGTGCTTAACTTCTTAGTTGTTTCGATTCTTAGCTGTTTAGGTAATTAACTGCCTAGTGTTGCAACCATTACTGCTTTGATGGTGTGCATGCGGTTTTCAGCTTCATCGAACACGATAGAGTATTCAGACTCGACCACTTCATCTGTAACTTCTACGCCATCTTTAAGCTGCGGATATTCAGCAGCAAGCTGTTTGCCTACTGTGGTATCTTCGCCGTGGAAAGCAGGTAGGCAGTGCATGAATTTCACATGTGGGTTGCCTGTTGCCTTGATCATGTCCATGTTGACTTGGTAAGGCATCATTAGGTTAATACGCTCAGCCCACGCTTCTTTTGCTTCGCCCATTGATACCCAAACATCGGTGTATAGGAAATCACAACCTTGCACGCCTTCTTGAACATCTTCGGTTAGCGTGATTTTGCCACCAGTGTGTTCTGCGATTTCACGACATTGAGCCAATAGCTCTTCTTGTGGCCAGAATTGTTTTGGAGCAACAAGGCGAATGTCCATGCCCATTTTCGCAGCGCCAACCATCAGAGAGTTACCCATGTTGTTGCGAGCATCACCTAGATAAGCAAAGCTGATTTCATGCAGTTGTTTACCACGACCGTATTCCGTCATAGTTAGGAAGTCAGCAAGGATCTGTGTTGGGTGGAATTCGTCAGTCAGACCATTCCATACCGGTACACCTGCGTAAGCGCCTAGCTCTTCAACGATTTCTTGACCGAAGCCGCGGTATTCAATGCCATCGTACATACGGCCTAGAACGCGAGCGGTATCTTTCATTGATTCTTTGTGGCCAATTTGAGAGCCAGATGGGCCTAAGTAAGACACTCGAGCACCTTGGTCGAATGCGGCTACTTCGAATGCACAGCGAGTACGAGTTGAGGTTTTCTCAAAGATAAGCGCAATGTTTTTGCCAGTTAGTGTTGGCTGTTCGTAACCGTTGTACTTCGCTTTTTTTAGCTCCATAGAAAGATCTAATAAGTGTTGAATTTCGCGTGGAGTGAAATCTAGTAGTTTTAGGAAGTTACGATTGCGTAGGTTAAAAGCCATGATGTATTCCTTCTTAGATTTAGGCGCTTTCTTGTTACAGGGAAAGAAAATTCAAGAAAGCGCGATTCAATTTTTGTGTATTAATTTCAGTTCAAACGGTGATTCAGTTTTCTCGCAAGGTTTGAAAAGCTCGCGAGTAGATTAATCTTTGGTGATGTTGGTGCCCGCCAAGCCTTGCAGGATTTGCAAACCATCTTCGAGTGCACCAATACCGACGACTTTGCCGCCTTGCTGAATGAATTCGCACGATGCTTCAATTTTTGGCCCCATTGAGCCTGCATCAAATTCGAATTGCGCCAGTTCACTTGGTGTGGTGCTGCGCAGTGCGTGTTGAGTCGGTTTGCCCCAATCCAGGTACACAGCGTCTGCATCGGTCAGAATCAGTAGCGCATCCGCATCCAGTTGTTTCGCTAAGAAAGCCGCAGACATGTCTTTGTCGATAACAGCTTCCACACCGACTAATTTGCCGTTCTCTTTTTTCACTGGGATGCCGCCGCCGCCAGTACAGATCACTAGGTGGCCTGCATCGATAAGCTGAGTGATCGCTTCGTGTTCAACAATGCCGGTAGGGCGTGGGCTTGGTACTACACGGCGGAAATGTTGGCCATCGGGTTTTACGATCCAGTGGAATTTCTCCGCCAATTCACGCGCTTCCGCTTCTTCGTAGATCGGGCCAATCGGCTTCGTTGGATCCGCAAACGCAGGATCATTTGGATCAACCGTCATTTGGGTCAACATGCACGAGATGTTGCGGTTAGGCAGGTAGTTCTTGAACTCTTGCATCAACATGTAGCCGATCATGCCTTGAGTCTCACTGCCCAACACATCCAGCGGGTATGGATTGACTTTCTTGTATTCCAAACCTTGCAGAGCAAGTAAGCCAACTTGTGGGCCATTACCGTGTACTAACACCACGTTGTACACTTTTGCGATTTCAGAGATGGTTTTCACCGCCGTTTCAATATTGCGGCGTTGAACATCGGCTTCTAACGGCTCACCGCGACGAAGTAAGGCATTACCGCCGAGTGCAACAACAACAGTTTGCTTAGTCATAATTGTGTTCTCTCATTTTGGCCAAGCTGAGATTATTTAAGATCATTCAACTTGGCCGTTTTCGTCTTAGTGATTAGATACCATCACGCTCAATTGGGCAGCTCATGCAGCGTGCGCCACCGCGACCGCGGCCAAGTTCATCTCCAGGGATAGGAAGAACTGTGATGCCTGCTTTATCGTATTTTTCATTGGTGTAGGTGTTGCCTTCGTAGCCAATCACAACGCCAGGTTTAACCGTTAGAACGTTGTTTGCATCGTTCCACTGCTCACGTTCTGCATGGAAGTTGTCACCACCGGTCGTGATTAGGTTTAGCTTGTCTACGCCAAGTGCTTTTTCGATAGCTGTTACGAAGTAGCCTTCTTCTTTCACTTTCACTGCGCCAGACTCATCACCAGTTAGGTTCCAGCACTGTACGTCTTTACTCACCACTTCAGGGTAAACAGAGAACGTATCTTCGTTCATGTGCGTCATAACGGTGTCTAAGTGCATGCAAGAGCGGTGTTTTGGTAGCTGCATTGCGATAACTTGTTTCGCTTGACCGTGTTTGAATAGGCTAGATGCTAAGTGCTCAACACCTTGTGCTGTTGTACGCTCAGACATACCGATAAGAACCGTACCGCGACCGATTACAAGAACGTCACCGCCTTCAATGGTTGAGTTGTCGTAGCTGATGTTTTCTTCATCGCCGAAGTACTTAATGAAGTCTTGGCCAGCAAATGTTGGGTGCCAGCGGTAAATAGCGCGAACGTGGTTGGTTTCACGTTGACGAGCAGGTTTCGCCATCGGGTTGATGGATACGCCACCGTATACCCAGCAAGATGTGTCACGAGTAAATAGGTGGTTTGGTAGCGGTTCGATAATGAAGTCGGTTGGTGCGTGCATGCCTTGCATCATTGAAGATGATTTCATTGGCATCTCAGCGTAAGACAGACCACCCGTTAGGATTTTTGCTAGTTCTAGGTTTGGTAAGTCGCCCAAGTAGCAGCGCACATCGTTAGCAAAGGTTTTGCCTAAGCGGTAATCAGAAACTTGATGATTCAAAAGCCAATCTTTCGCTTCTGGCACTGCTAGCGTGTCTGCTAGTAGGTCAGTAAGAAGAAGA
This sequence comes from Vibrio sp. 10N.239.312.D08, assembly GCF_041466145.1. Lineage (NCBI taxonomy): Bacteria > Pseudomonadati > Pseudomonadota > Gammaproteobacteria > Vibrionales > Vibrionaceae > Vibrio > Vibrio sp. 10N.239.312.D08. The sequence goes on from NZ_JBFSSD010000010.1 coordinate 54,452, forward strand.
ACTTCAACACCTTGATCACGCAGCGTTTGAGTAAATGCGTCATGCTCTTTACCAGCACGTTCAACAGCCAGTACGTCATCAAATAGTAAATCGTGACAGTTAGAGGGTGTTAGGTGAGTCAGTGCGCGTCTTGGACGGTGAACTAGAACGCGGCGTAATTGACCTATTTCAGAACCTACATAGAACTTACTCATGATCGTCTCTCTCTTATATATTTGAATTACTTTTATCGCTAAGAGTAATTATTTATTTTCAGTTGAGAAGAATGAATTATTTATTCATATCTCTTGTCTGGAATTAATATTACGCCTGCTAGTCAGGTATTCTTAGAGATCTATCACAAATCGTTTTTTATCCCGCAGCCCTTTAAAATTAAGGGTTTTAACAAACTTTATGCACTTTCAGTTATGAATAATACATTCTAAATAGTTAGCAGTTAGGGAACTTTATGCACGCTTTTTTGACGAAACTTACTAGAATCTAATTTACGAGGGATTATATGCAGAATAGTTTTATTGATAAGAGTGTACTTAGCTTGGAAGTATGCAGTGTTTTTATTTAGATATTTAATTTTGGATGTGGAATTAATTGTTTATTAACAAAGTAAATGCGAATAAAGCTGTTGCGATCACATTTTAAAATCGGCTGTTTAAGTGTGTTTTTTGATAGAAAAGGGCATTAATCCTCGTCTGTTTATTAGGCTATTAATTACTTTAAATATAATTAACGCTAATAAGTGACTAACTATTTGTTTAAACATCATGGTTGAAAATAGAGTGTTATTTCATCAAGAAAATTAGATGTTTAAAAGTAGGATTGATTCTTCTATTGCGAGTGCTTTGAGTTTGGTTGAGCTTGGCTACGAACAGAAGAACCTTGAATATCGCGTGTATGGCTTTGAGGAGCTGTTTCAGTGGCAGAGGGTTACATTGAGAGGGAACAATAAAAAAGCCGCTGTGAGAAGCGGCTTTGGATGAGAAAGGAGTGAAGTGCTGTTAGTTAGATCAGCGCACCAATACTCAGTACAACAATGCAGAACACCATCAATATACCGACTAGTGGCATCACCCATTTAACCCAGCGCACGTAAGGGACACGAGCAATCGCCAAACCACCCATCACCACCGCGGAGGTTGGGGTGATTAGGTTCACCAAGCCAGATGCAGATTGGTACGCAGTGATAACCAAGTCACGACCTACGCCAGCAAAGTCGGCCAGTGGTGCCATGATTGGCATGGTCAGTACCGCTAAGCCAGAGGTCGATGGCACTAAGAACGACAGTAGAATCTCTAAGAAGAACATCACGTTAATGAAGATAACCGAAGAAAGCCCCGTTACCATCTGTTCTGCTGAGAAGAGAATGGTATCGGTGATCATACCGCGGTCCATCACCACTACGATACCACGTGCAATACCTATGATGAGCGCAACGCCAAGTAGGTCGCGGGCACCATCAATGAAGCTGGTGGTAAACTCTTCTTCGCTCATGCGAGCCACAATACCAACGATGATGGTTGCTGCTAAGAACATCGCTGAGATCTCAGCCATCCACCATCCAGCAACGGATACACCATAAATCATTACAGCGAACGAGCCACCAAAAATGGTCAGAATCAGTTTGCGAGTCGCGGTGAATTCAAGTTTTTCGCCGCTCGCATTACCTAAGAAGTGCGCTTTGTTCTCTTCGTATTTGTCGTAGACAATTGATGTTGTTGGATCGGCTTGAACCATTCTTGCGTAACGCATTACGTAGACAACACAAATACCCCAACCAATAATCAACATCGCAATGCGCAACACGATACCGTCTGTAAATGGAATACCAGAGGCGTTGGCAGCGATCACGGTTGCGAATGGGTTAATCGTTGAACCCAGCACCCCAATACCTGCACCAAGCAGTACGGTCGCAGCGGCAACAAGAGGGTCAAAGCGAGCTGCCATCATTACCGGCACTAGCAATGTATAGAAGGGCAGTGATTCTTCCGCCATGCCGTAGACGGTACCACCTGCGGCAAATAGCGCCATCAGTATTGGTATCATCAACTCTTCTCGCCCTTCTAAGCGGGCGGTGACGCGCTCGATACCGGCATCAATGGCACCCGTTTTGGTTACTAGCCCTAAGAAGCCACCAATGATTAAGATGAACAGCGAAACGTCGATAGCCGCCGCTTCATAGCTATTGTGGTCATAGAAGCCGTCAATAGGCGCGAGCAGTACATCAATCACGCCTTGAGGGTTACCTTCTACCGCTTGATAGGTTCCGGTTACGGGTACTTCTCGGCCTAGCTCTTCATTCATTGCACGGTCGTATTGGCCTGCTGGAACAATCCAGGTAAGCAGTGCGACGAACGCAATCAGAATAAATAGAATGGTGTAGGCAGAAGGGAATTTAAAGTTGGCAAAGAAGCCGCCCTTTTTTTTCTCGCTTGGTATCGTTTGAGTTGTCATGGCTATCTCCTTACATCATCTTAAATAGAAGTGATGTGAATTAGCGACTAATGATTTATAGATTGTAAATACACGGACACTTATAAAGCACTCAACGATATAAAGTTGCTGACTTTAAATTAAGGTTGTTTTTATATTTACTAATCCAAATGAAGTTAGATTTAATTTAGCTGCGGTTATTTTATTCCTTACTCCGGTATTTAAGTTTGGTGCTGTTCACAAAAATAATGGCTAATAAAAGGGCTAAAAAATGGCAGAAAATCGTCAAGGTTTTTTGGTTAGTTAGCTTGGATTAATATTCGTTGTGGATTAACTGGAAGTGGAAGGAGATTGATTTGGTAGGTGTTGTTTATGATTAGGCAGAATAATCTTGGAATTTTATTCAAACTTTATTTTTAGGCGGTTTTTAAAGTTTATAATGGTTATTTGATGCGTATCAAATAACACATTGAGCAGAAAACAAAAAAGGAAGCCGAAGCTTCCTTTTAAATGTTCAATCACCAGCGAATGTTAGATAAACAGACCGCCGAATGCGAAGCCGAGTGCTACCGCAGTACTGATTGTTACCACACCTGGAATGAAGAATGGGTGGTTGAATACGTAGTTACCGATACGCGTTGAGCCTGTGTCATCCATCTCAACCGCTGCTAGTAGCGTAGGGTAAGTTGGAAGTACGAACAGCGCACTTACCGCAGCAAAAGAAGCAACGGCTGTTAGTGGTGCTACGCCAATCGCTAGTGCTGCAGGCATCAGTGCAACTGTTGTTGCTCCTTGAGAGTAAAGCAGCATAGAAGCGAAGAACAGAACAAGAGCCAGCATCCATGGGTAGTCAGCCAGTAGAGCGCCTGCTACGTCTTTGATTTCAGCAACGTGTGCGTTTACAAACGTTGAACCTAACCAAGCCACACCAAGTACACATACACATGCCGTCATACCAGAACGGAACGTTGGTGCTGAAGAAATCTTCGCTGCATCAATCTTAGTGAACATCACGATAGCCGCTGCTGCTGCCAGCATTACAGACATGATCGCTTCGTTACGACCTAGCGCCGGGTTTTCAATTAGGCCAACAGAGCTAGAGATAGCCGCTGCGTAACAAACCACGAAACCAATTGCAGCTAGGAAGATGTACGTTGCTTTCTTCGCTGTAGGTAGAATTTCGCGTTTCTCTTCTGTTGCTAGCTTGATTAGACCTTTCTCTAGACGTTCTTGATAAACAGGATCGTCTTTCAATTCGCTACCCATGTAGTTAGCAACAACCGCACCAACCATACAAGCGATGAAGGTTGTTGGGATACAAACCATCAATAGCGTTAGGTAATCAACACCAAATGGTGCCAACATTGCTGCGAAAGCCACAACTGCAGCCGAGATTGGCGAAGCTGTGATAGCAATTTGAGAAGCGACAACTGCGATAGACAGTGGACGAGAAGGACGAACACCTTGGCCTTTCGCTACTTCTGCAATAACAGGAAGCGTAGAGAATGCTGTGTGACCAGTACCCGCCATTAATGTCATTACAAAGGTCACAATCGGCGCGTAAAAGGTGATGCGTTCAGGGTGTTTACGCAAAAAGTTTTCGGCAATTTGTACCAACCAGTCCATACCGCCAGCAACTTGCATTGCAGCAATTGCGGTGATAACTGACATGATGATCAAGATTACGTCGATCGGGATGAAAGATTGGCTTGTTGGAACGCCAAGAATAAGTGAAAGGGCAATAACACCAGCACCACCGGCAAAACCAATACCGATACCGCCAATTCTGGCCCCCAAAAAGATAAAGAGCAGGACGACAAACAGTTCTACTGCAATCATAAGTAACACCTCATTTAGATTTTATTATGTGAACATTCGCCGCTGGAATGTTCACATAATAGTTCTATGGTTTAGATTCAATTTGGCAAAAGCGCAACCAACGGAAATCCACAAAATAATCATGGTTAACCGTATTGGAGCCTAAAAAAGGGCTCCGTTTGGAACCCTTTCTCGCTAACTTTATTCGTAGCGCTTCGCTTTATACTGAGGATGCATCAAATTTTCAACAGAGAAAATGTCATCAAGTTCTTCTTCGGTTAATAAACCGCGTTCTAGAACTACATCACGAACACTCTTACCTGTTTCTGCACAGATCTTACCAACAATGTCACCTTCGTGGTGGCCAATGTATGGGTTTAGGTAAGTGACGATACCGATAGAGTTAAATACGTGCGCTTCACATACTTCTTTGTTTACCGTAATGCCGTCTACACACTTGTCGCGCAGGTTCACACAAGCGTTTGTCAGAATGTCTAGAGACTCAAACATGCTTTGTGCAATAACAGGTTCCATTACGTTCAGTTGAAGTTGACCACCTTCCGCAGCGAAAGAAACCGTGTTGTCGTTACCTAGAACTTTGAAGCAAACTTGGTTTACTACTTCAGGTACAACTGGGTTTACTTTAGCAGGCATGATTGAAGAACCTGCTTGCAGTTCAGGTAGGTTTAGCTCGTTCAAACCAGTACGTGGACCTGAAGAAAGTAGACGCAAGTCGTTACAGATCTTAGATAGCTTAACTGCTAGACGCTTAAGTGCGCCGTGCGTCATTACGTATGCGCCACAGTCAGACGTTGCTTCGATTAAATCTTCAGCCGCTACACACTCTAGGCCTGTTACTTCTGCTAGGTGTTTCACTGCTAGGCCTTGGTAACCCGGTGCTGCGTTCAGACCTGTACCGATAGCCGTTGCGCCTAGGTTTACTTCAAGCAGTAGTTTTGAAGTGTATTCTAGGTTTTTGATTTCTTCATTGATGGTTACAGCCCAAGCGTGGAACTCTTGGCCAACCGTCATTGGAACTGCGTCTTGAAGCTGAGTACGACCCATCTTCAAAATCGTGTTGAATTCTTGGCTCTTAAGCTCGAATGCACCTTTTAGGTATTCGATCGCATCAATCAGTTTACGAACGCTGTTGTAAACAGAGATACGGAAGCCAGTTGGGTAAGCACAGTTTGTAGATTGGCTGCGGTTTACATGGTCGTTCGGGTTGATGAACTCGTATTGGCCTTTTTCTTTGCCCATAAGTTCAAGAGCCACGTTCGCAACAACTTCGTTTGCGTTCATGTTTACAGAAGTACCAGCACCACCTTGGAAAACGTCCGATGGGAACTGATCCATGCACTTACCCGTGTCTAGAATTAGGTCACAAGCTTGGATGATGTATTTAGCCACTTCGCTTGGAATTACACCTAACTCTTTGTTTGCTAAAGCCGCTGCTTTCTTAGTCATCACCATACCGCGAACGAATTCAGGTACATCTGAGATCGTTACATTTGAGATGTTGAAGTTTTCAACTGCGCGTAGAGTGTGGATGCCGTAGTAAGCATCAGCCGGAACATGACGTTGACCTAATAGATCTTCTTCGAGACGAGTAGCTTGAGGAGCTTCAACTTGAGCTTCTGATTGAGTAGCCATAACAGGATCCTTAGAGAATTATTCTGATTATATAGTTAGTTATTAGCCTATTCTGTGTGCAAATACTCCGTTCGCTAGAATATTGGGCTGATAAATCCGTCCTGACTTATGTGGCACATGATACTGTACTTAGCGCATAAAAATATTAAGTGGATCACCTTTTTCGGTTTTGTTTCGTCAATATTTTGCAAAGTTATTCTTGGTCAATAAACACGCTTATTTACAGGATAAATTTGAGATTGTTAGGGCTTTCAGCGTAAACTGCAAGTAACAAAGGAGGGCGTGTGTTTCCTATCTTATTATTACTATTTATCTTCGTACCCATCATTGAGATTGGGCTATTTATTCAAGTTGGTGGCTTCTTAGGATTGTGGCCAACTATTGCGTTGGTTTTGATCACTGCATTTGTGGGTGCATCGCTGGTTCGTAGCCAAGGCATTCAGACACTTATGTCTGTGCAAGGTCGTTTGCAACAAGGCGAAATGCCAGCACAACAGATTCTTGAAGGCGTGATGCTTGCAGTTGCCGGTGTATTGCTGCTGACTCCGGGTTTTATGACGGACGCACTCGGTATGTTGGTATTATTGCCAGCACCAAGAGCGATGATTGCCAAGAAAATGATGGAAAAAATGGTGGTGACCAACATGTCTGGTGGTTTCCATGCCGGTGGACAAGCTGGTTTTGGCCAGAGCCCATTTGGACAAGACCCATTCAATCGCGATCCATCTGACCAATCAAAAGACGGCAACACCTTTGAAGGTGAGTTTGAGAAGAAAGACGACGACAACGATCGTAACCGCTTAAACTAATTAATTTTTTCTCTCTTTAGATAGAGGGAAAACAGAAAAGGCTCTTACCTTTATCCTTCGCAAGAAAGTGATAATGGTAAGAGCCTTTTTTATTGTCTGTCGCTAGCTGTTACTTACTGTTTACTATCGATAACAGATAACAGATAACAGATAACAGATAAAAGATAAGCTTGAGTGTTCGGTTATACCGCGCCTTCAAAACCCATTTGTCGCCATGCTTCAAAAGCAATGATTGCCACTGCGTTAGACAGGTTGAGGCTGCGCGCGTCTGGCATCATTGGAATACGAATGCGTTGTCCCATTGGCATGCTTTCAATGAACTCAGCAGGCAGGCCGCGAGTCTCAGGGCCAAACATCAGCACATCGCCTTGTTGGAATTTCGCATCAACGTGGTGGCCTGTCGTTTTTGTGGTGCAAGCAAAGATGCGGAAATCACCCTCACGTTCATTCTCTAGATACTCAAGGAAAGCTTCTAGGTTCTTGTGACGCTTAACTCGCGCAAGGTCGTGGTAATCCAAGCCAGCACGACGAACCTTCTTCTCTTCAAAATCAAAGCCAAGCGGTTCAATCAGGTGCAGATTTGCGCCGCAGTTAGCACATAGGCGGATGATGTTACCCGTATTGGGTGCAATTTCTGGTTCGTATAGAGCGATATCAAACATGTTGGTTCACAAGAGTAATCAAAGATAGCCCGAGTATACGGTGGCAAGCTGAGTGAGTACAGTTCGCCACCGTCACCATTCGCTTACGCTTGGTTCGTTAGTGCTTGCGCGTAGTTTTCAGATACGGCATTCCAATTCACCACATTCCACCATGCATTGATGTAATCAGGACGACGGTTTTGGTAGCTGATGTAGTAGGCGTGTTCCCAAACATCGAGCGCGAGAATCGGTTCGCCATCACTCGCCACGGTATCCATCCACGGATTATCTTGGTTCGAGGTTGAGATGATCTTCAGTTGCCCTTGCTCTACCACTAGCCAAGCAAAGCCGGAGCCAAAGGTATTGATCGCCGCTTGGGCGAACTGATCTTGGAATGTCTCGAAATCTCCGAAGGTACTCTTGATAGCCTCACCAAGCTCGCCCGTAGGTTCACCACCGCCGTCTCGCGACATGCAGTTCCAGTACAAGATGTGATTGTAGTAGCCACCGCCATTGTTACGAACAGCCGGGCTGTGCTGAGATATGTTGGCAAAGATCTCGGTCAGAGATTGCTGTTCTAGCTCGCTGCCAGACACCGCCGCAACAAACTTATCGTAGTAGGTTCTATGGTGCTTGCTGTAATGCACTTCCATTGTCTTAGCGTCAATGTAAGGCTCTAGGGCATCGTAAGCGTAGGGTAAAGCAGGGAAAGTGTGCGACATGGTAAATCCTCCTTAATTAGAGGATTTACCATAATGGTAATGATAATCATTATCAACTGCGATCTTTGTGGGGGTATTACACCGGTAAGATAGGCAGGGTGATTTCGAGTTGTAATCCACCGAGCTGGCTGCGGGTCGCCGTGATGGTTCCGCTGTGTTGGCGAATCGCACTTTCAGTAATGGTTAATCCAAGCCCTGTGCCGCCAGAGTTTCTGTCACGCGCTGTTGAGACACGGTAAAAAGGTCTGAAGATAGAATCGAGTTCATCCTCTGGAACACCATCACCATTATCATTGACGCAAATTGTTAGCTGATCTTGAACCACATGGAACTGTACATCCACTTGGTCTTTACCGTAGTAGATGGCATTGCGTGTAATGTTGTCTAGCGCACTCATCAGCAGTTTAGGGTTCCCCGAAATAGAGCGTTCTGGGATCTCCGAGAACGTCAGTTGTTTGCCCATCTGTTCGGCTTCAAACTCTGCGTCTTTTAAGATCTCTTCCCACAGGCTAGAGATAGGCTGAACCTCACGAGTAATATGGCTGTCGACCTGCATACGAGATAGCGTCAGCAGCTCACTGATCATCTGTTCCAAACGCTGTGCTTCGGTATCGATACGTTCAAGTTCTTGGCTCTCACCCTGTTTACGAATTGCCAGTGCGTTGGCCATACGCAGGCGAGTCAGTGGTGAGCGTAGTTCGTGTGAAATATCAGAGAGTAGGCGTTGCTGCCCGGAGATCATCTGGTTTACCGCTTCGACCATCTGGTTAAAGCTCTCACCAGCTTGTCTGAACTCTGAAGTACCTTTTTCGAGTGTTGGATCGACCTCGAATTGACCTTTCGCCACGCGTTGTGCCGCGCGTTCTAGCCTGCGAGCGGGTTGACTCAGTGCCCAAGCTAGCCAAAGCAATAGCGGGGTACTCGCCAGCATAACCGCAAGCAGTAACTGCAGAGGTCTATCAAACAGGCGTAACAAGAACGGAGGTGGTTGAGTCCACTTTATTCCGGCGTACATCAACAACTCTTCACCCGCGAGTTTGATGGGTACTGGACCTGCCACCATGTAGTGTCCGTACAGTTTTTGTTTCGGCACTTCAGGGTTATCTATCGAGGTAACAAAGTTGCGAATCGCTTTAAGTTTGTAGTCTGAATGCCTTTTCGAGGTAAGGACTGCGCCCTCAAGATCGGTCAGATAGATGCGAGCGCGAGAATCCTTGCGGCTGCGTGGTGCCTCAAGTTGGAAGACAATCTTGCCCAGATTTGGTTCTTTGGCGTAGCGTTTCTCTGTGATTTTAGCGATACGCTCGAGTTTATCGAGGTGATCTGCAGGCACATCGCGCGCGACTCGAGGGTCTAAATGGGGAAGTGACAGCACCGACAAAAGCACCAGTAACATGGTGAACCAAAAGATAGCAAAGATACGTCCATATAAGCTGGTGATTTTAGGTATACGCATTAATCTTCCTCTACCAATAAGTAGCCACGGCCTCGTAAGGTTTTGATGCGTGATTTACCGTCAGTGCGCTCAGGAATTTTCTTACGCAGGTTGGAGATGTGCATGTCTATCGCACGGTCAAACGCTGCGAGCCTTTTACCTAATACATCTAGGCTCAATGCTTCTTTGGTGATCACTTGCCCTGGGTTTTGGATAAGGTGACTCAGTAGGGCGAACTCGGTTGTGGTGAGGTCGATGAGCTCCCCATTGCAGTAGGCTTCTTGTTTGCCAGGGAAGACTTCGATGTCTTGATATTGAACTCTATCACTGGCCGCCTTAGGTGCGGTGTTGGTTTGAGTACGACGCAAGATAGCTCGAATACGAGCTAACAACTCTCGGTCACTGAAAGGTTTAGGCAGGTAATCATCCGCGCCAAGTTCAAGACCAATCACACGGTCGATCTCTTCGCCTTTTGCGGTCAGCATCAGCACTGGTGTTTCCCAATTTTCTCTCAGTTTCTTTAGTGTTTCCATGCCATTAAGACGCGGCATCATCACATCCAAAAGAATCAGGTCAATCTCATCATTGATAGCTTCCAGCCCTGCATAGCCATCATTGGCTTCGGAAACAGTGAAGCCCTCAAAGCTCAGAATGTCTTTGAGTAAGCTGGTTAACTCGGTGTCGTCATCAATAAGAAGAATGTTCGCCATTGGGAAGCCTTAATCGGTTATCTACTATTTACAGGTTAATAATACTGCTAATTATTCGTCAACTTTCACTCTTTACGATTCTTTACGCTTTCTAAACGTCACTTTACGAGGGAAAGACTAATCTATATCTAAGCGCTGAGAAACAGACGCAACACATGACTTATTATACCGAATTGAGGCAACAATTATGAAAATGACTAAGAAACTTGTACTAGCAGCTGCGGCACTTCCACTAATGTTAGGTACAGCAAGCGCGTATGCTTACGGTGGTGGTGATAAAGGTGACCACAAAGGTATGCACGACAAGTGTGGCGGTTTCGATAAAAAAGTAATGCGCCAACTAGACCTAACCGACGCTCAAAAAGAACAGTTAAAAGAGATGCGTGAAGCAGACCGTGCTGAGATGAAAGCAAAGCGCGGTGCAAACAAAACGGCAAAAATGGCGCAAATGAAAGCGCATCACGAAAAGGTTCAAGCATTGGTACTTGCTGACAACTTTGACGAAGCAGCAGCAAACGACCTAGCAAGCCAAATGGTTGAGAAGCAAACTGAGCGTCGCGTAGCAATGCTTAAGAAGCAACACCAAATGATGAGCGTACTAACGGCTGAGCAAAAGACTCAACTGAAAGAAATCCAACAAGAGCGCATGACTAAGTGTGCTGACAAAATGGGAAAACGCATGAACAAAGACAAGTAATTCATTGCTTGAAAAATCAGCGTTGAATGAAAGTGTTTAGAAAGAAGCGGCCGAGTGTCGCTTTTTTTGATCCTTAAAAATGAATGTTTCACATCATGGCTGTCATATTCAATTGGTGGTTTGCAGGTTATACTTTGTGCTATCAGTCACTTTATAGCCAAGTTATGAAACAAGAATACGCACGTTTAGTTACGCTCGCCGCTTGGGCAGCCACCACCATCGCCACTATTTTATTGATAGTGAAAGTCGCAGCTTGGTGGGTGACAGGTTCCGTGAGTCTGTTGGCTTCCGTCGTGGATTCAATGCTGGATATCGCGGCCTCTGTCGTTAACCTTATCGTGGTTCGTTACTCTCTGCAGCCTGCCGACAAAGAGCACACCTTTGGTCATGGTAAGGCTGAATCTCTCGCTGCATTAGCGCAGGCAATGTTTATTTCAGGCTCTGCATGTTTCCTTATTCTCAATGGTATTGAGCGCTTCTTCCGACCTCATGAACTGAACTCTCCAGAAATTGGTATCTACGTCAGCTTATTTGCGATGGTGATGACCTTCGGTTTGGTTCGATTCCAAAAGCATGTGGTCAACAAAACAGGCAGCCAAGCTATTGCGGCCGACTCTCTGCACTATCAATCAGACCTTTATATGAACGCCGCGATTATGCTGGCACTGGCATTGAGTTGGTTTGGGCTTGGCCAAGCGGACTCTGTATTTGCGGTGGGTATAGGTATCTACATTCTGTACAGCGCTTATCAAATGGCGATGGAAGCGGTTCAGTCTCTGCTTGATCATAAGCTGCCAGATGATGAGCTGAAACAGATTAAAGAGACATCATTGAGCGTGGAAGGCGTGTTGGGTGTGCATCAATTACGAACGCGTCGCTCGGGGCCAATACGCTTCATCCAACTGCATCTAGAATTGGAAGATAATATCCCACTTATTGAAGCGCATCGCATTTCTGACGAAGTAGAGGCTAAGCTTATCTCCGTGTTCCCTGATGCTGATGTATTAATTCACCAAGACCCGTATTCGGTCGTATTTGGACCAGAGAAGCAGCAGAAATTCCACTCGTGGTAATGCGTGCTAAAAATCAGCGGGCAAATGGTAAGTGAGTGGCTTTTGAACTAAAGTGAGTAAAAATTATTAACTGTTAGGTGATTCAAAAACCACCTTAGTAACAATTAATGTTGATTCTGATGTGAATCAACAAAGTTATTGAGTAAAACTGTAATACTCTTACAGAAGTAGAAATGTTACATAATTTTACGCGATTTGAGTGCTATTCCTGTTGAGGAAATGTAACATAACGCACAAATATAGATTTAAAATCTTGTTGATATACAATCAGCAAGAACAAGAATTGAATAATAGATTCCCAAAAATCGAGGGTGAGCATGATTAAGAAGATCGGTGTTTTGACCAGTGGTGGTGACGCTCCAGGTATGAACGCAGCAGTTCGCGGCGTTGTTCGTACTGCGTTATCAGTTGGCATTGAAGTTTACGGTATTTACGATGGCTACCAAGGCCTTGTTGAAGACCGTATCGAAAAGCTTGACCGTTCAAGCGTATCTGACGTGATCAACCGTGGTGGTACTTTCTTAGGTTCTGCACGTTTCCCTGAATTTAAAGACGTTGCTGTTCGTGAGAAAGGCATTGAGAACCTTAAGAAGCACGGTATCGAAGCACTTGTTGTTATCGGTGGTGACGGTTCTTACATGGGTGCTAAGAAGCTGACTGAAATGGGTTACCCATGTATTGGTCTTCCAGGCACAATCGATAACGATATCGCGGGTACTGACTACACAATCGGTTACCTAACAGCGCTTAACACTGTTATTGATTCAATTGACCGTCTACGTGACACGTCTTCTTCTCACCAACGTATTTCTATTGTTGAAATCATGGGCCGTCACTGTGGTGACCTTACGCTTATGTCAGCAATCGCGGGTGGTTGTGAGTACATCATTACTCCAGAGACTGGCCTAGATAAAGAACAGCTTATCAGCAACATCCAAGATGGTATTGCGAAAGGTAAGAAGCACGCAATCATCGCTCTAACTGAGCTAATGATGGATGCTAACGAACTGGCTAAAGAGATCGAATCTTCAACTGGTCGTGAAACTCGTGCAACGGTTCTTGGTCACATCCAACGCGGTGGTCGTCCTACTGCTTTTGACCGTGTATTGGCTTCTCGCATGGGTAACTACGCTGTTCACCTTCTTCAAGAAGGTCACGGTGGTCGTTGTGTGGGTATCGAGAAAGAAGAACTTGTTCACCACGACATCATCGATTGTATCGAGAACATGCAGAACCCAGACCGTTCTGAGCTGTTCCGCGTTGCAGAAGAGTTGTTCTAAGCCACGCTTAGCGTTCGCTTAAAGAATTTAAAAACCGCTGATTATTCAGCGGTTTTTTTGTGCCTGCCGTTCTTTAGATTCATTGTAAAATCCCCTCCTAGCCTCCCCTTATGTCAGGTTTCTAGATCCCTTTAGCTTTCATTGGAAAGGGGAGGAACCGTTCCGTAGTTGTTGGAGCATATACCGACTACAACTAATTTTAGCGATTAACGTAAGCTTTCCTATTAGCGATTTATTGAACATTTTATGGTTTCAGTAAGCCTAGGAACCTAAGTGAACAAAGAAAGTTCTCCCCCTTTACCTTAGATCGGCAGGGTAATCGAAAATGTTGAAATAAGGGGGAGTTAGAGGGGGATGCGTACACAGAAGTTTATTTGGGGATTGAATTCATGATTTTCACCAAAACTTCTTCAAGATTCTGATTAACTTCATTATTGGTAAAGCGAAGCACCTTGATTCCAATCTTGTTTAAGTCTCGTGTACGCTGATGATCGTAAGCCTGTGCTTGTTCTGAAAAGTGGCTATTACCATCTATCTCAATGGCCAGTTTTAGTTCACAGTTGAAGAAATCCACGACGTACTTTCCGATGCTATGTTGTCTGCGAAACTTAATACCAAGCTGCTTGTTCCGTATATAAAACCATAGCTTGCGTTCTGGTTGAGGCATGTTGTTTCGGAGCTGTTTTCGAAATGTGTTTAGATGAGCTTGTGTATAAATCTTCATAACGCAGTCTAATAAACCGGAATGTTATTAAGTTACAAAGAGCTCAGTGCAAAAAAGAGGTTGGGAGTGGCGGTTTTCGAGCGAGATCAAAAAAGGCCAACCTAAGTTGACCTTTCATCTAATCTAAACGGTGAGGTTTAAATTAAGCTTTTGCTTCAGCTGCTGCTTTAGCGATAGCTGCGAAGCTTTTCGCGTCTAGAGCTGCGCCGCCAACTAGAGCACCGTCGATGTCTGGTTGTGCGAAGTAAGCTGCTGCGTTTTCTGGCTTAACAGAACCGCCGTATTGGATAACAACTTTCTTAGCAACTTCTTCAGATTTCTCTGCGATGTGTGCACGGATTTGAGCGTGGATGCGCTGTGCATCTTCAGCTGTAGCTGCTTTACCAGTACCGATAGCCCAGATTGGTTCGTAAGCGATGATAGCGCCTTCAAGAGCTTCAACACCTTGAGTGTTGATAACAGCGTCAAGTTGACGAGCACATACTGCAACAGTTTCGCCTGCTTCGTTTTGTGCTTCAGATTCACCGATACAAAGAACTGGAGTTAGGCCGTTCTCTTTTAGGAATGCGAATTTCTTAGCTACGAACTCATCTGATTCGTTGTGGTATTCACGACGCTCAGAGTGACCGATGATGATGTGAGATGCGCCGAACTCTTTAAGCATTGCTGGAGACATGTCGCCAGTGAATGCACCGCTGTTGTTTAGGTCAGAGTTTTGAGCACCTAGGATGATCGCGCTGCCCGCTTCAGTAAGCGTACGCTCTGCTAGATCAACGAAAAGTGCTGGTGGAGCAACTGCTACGTCTACGCCTGTTACGCCTTCAAGTTCAGCGTTAAGACCGTTTAGTAGATCAACAACCATTTCTTTGCTGCCGTTTAGTTTCCAGTTACCCATAACTACAGGATGACGCATAGGAATATCTCCAAAGTATTTAAATAAATCGAATGTAAAAAAGTAAACTTTATTACGAAATAATATAACAGATTAATATCAACAGATCATGACTGTGGTCATGACTTTCTTGGATCTTACTCAATGGTCAGAGTAGATTTTGAGCATATATCAGTGATCCGGCAGACAGAATAATAGCTAACTTCTCGGATTTTTCATCGTTAGTTGTTATTAAGGGACAAACGATTGCGTTAACAACAGGAAGTAACAATGCCGAATCTAGTTCTAGAGTACTCCAATTCAGTGGATGAGCGAGTAAATATCCAAGGCTTACTGGAAGATCTCCACCAAGTCGCTCTCACATGTGGCTTGTTTGATGTGCCGTCAGTGAAGTCTCGTTCACTGCGTTGCCATAATTGGTTGGTCGGTGATGAGGAAGATAGTGTAGACTTTATTCATATCAGCTTTGAGTTACTTTCGGGACGAACGGAAGAGCAAAAGCGAGAATTGTCACGATCGTTAATGCAGATCCTGCAAGAACAAGCGAGTCATGTAAGAAGCTTAACGGTGAATATTCGTGATATGGATAAAAGTTGCTTTCAAAAAGTAATAAACTAACCATTGCTGCTGACTTTTAGCGGCGTATAAATTTGAGTATTTAAGATGTCGATGAAAGAATTACTGCTCTCTTTCAAGGGGAGAATTGGTCGTAAGACTTACTGGATTTGGAATGTTTTCTACTACATAGCGATTACCGGTTTTGCTTCAGGTATCTCTGTGTTGTTCCCTGCTTACTCTTATATCCTGCTACCAATCATCCTATTGATGCTTGTGATCCCAGACCTTGCGGTAACCGCTAAGCGCTGGCACGACCGCAATAAGTCTAATTACTGGCTACTATTGAATGTGCCATTAGTATTGGGTCGTTTAGCTTCGCCAATGGTTGCAACGACGACAGAGTCGGTATCGCCAATTCATATGGCGGCAACCGTCGCGGCATTAGTGTGTGGTTTCTGGATTCTGATTGAGTGTGGTTTGTTGAAAGGTACAGAAGGCCGTAATGACTACGGCGAAGACCCATGTGAATATTGAACAGCGAACCAATAAGAAGGGGGCATTACGCTCCCTTTTTCTTTTTAGTGCTTTGCTAATTTCAGTACATTTTAGGTTCGGTATTCGGCTTAAAAGGCACGACATTTTCAGGCAGAGATTCTTCAAAGCCGCAGCGCCCTTCGAGTGCATCTTGGAACTTACAGACCTGACAGCGCAGCTCTTGCATGAGTACGACATTGGCGTGGTGTGGGTTTTTACAACGGCTAACCACTAAGTCGATGTGACTTTGCTGCGCACGAAGTCGGTCTTGCATCACGTCTGAAGCCGAACAAATCATCTGTTCGCACATCTCGTGTTTGAATTGATTGAATGCTTTCGGGTCGCTTTTCGCGAGTTGGACAAGTTCATCAAAGGGTGGCAGTTTTTGAGCGGGTTGTGGATGCGCCATCATTCCTTCCTTAGCATTAAGCGTGTTTCATATGCTCTAAGCTTAAGAAAGAAATCTGTACAAATTTTAATCTATTTGTATTTTCTCAATATTGAGACGGTATTAGCCGATTACCTTTGCAATCAAAGGGCGGGTGTTAAGGTGTAAGTGCAGCGTCGTTCGCCAGCAATGATGTGCTCTGTACGGCTCACGTGACACTCATCTTTTAGTAACTCAGTAAACACGTTGAGCTCAGATTGGCACAGGCTAGGGCAGCGAGTTGCAGCCTTACAGATAGGGCAGTGGTTCTCAATCAAGATGTAGTGATCATCATGTTCTTGAAGCTCAGCCATGTAGCCTTCGTCTTCACGAAGCTGGGTGAGTTTTTTAAGCTTGCTGATGAGTGAATCACAGCCAGACAGCGCAGTTTGATACTGCTTAAGAGTGTGTTGTTCACGCTCGGCAGCAACCTTAGCCAGCCCTTCTTTACCAAATAGATTCTCGACAGCATCAATCACTTGAATAGTGAGTTCACCATGTCGGTCTGAAAATTGGTTATGACCTTGTTGAGTCAGGGACCAGTGGCGAGTCGGGCGACCCACTTTCACTTTCACATCATGAAACGCAAGAATACCGTCATCTTCCAGGCTTTGCAGATGTTGCCTTGCCCCCATTGTCGTCATGCCAAATTCTTCTGACAGTTGTTTCGCGGTTACCGCGCCTTGACGCTTAATGGTCTGTAAGATTCTGTCGCTTGTTTTCATACTATCCCTACCTAATGAACCTTACTATTATGAGGCAAGGTGTTTATAAAGCAAACCATTTACTATATTGATGATAATTTACTCTATAGATAGCGTTTTACTCTATTGGCTGCCATGGTCAGATTCTGGTGCGCTAATAAAACAAAAGGCTGATACTAGGTATCAGCCTTGGAATATTCTGTTTCACCGAATTTAGGCTTACAGGATATGACCTACTACTTCTGGATCTTTACGCTCTAGGTAGTGGATAGATTTGATGCGGCGAATTGTACGGCAGCGGCCACGGATAAGCAGGGTTTCTGTGGTTGCGATATTACCTTGACGAGAAATACCTTCTAGCAAGTCACCCTTAGTGATGCCTGTTGCTGAGAATACAACGTTGTCGCTGCGTGCCATGTCTTCCATCTTCAATACGATACCCGCCGTTACGCCCATTTCTGCGCAGCGCTCAAGTTCAAGTTCACCGTGCTTGCGGTTCTCTTCTGTGTCGCCTTTCACTTCGTGGCGAGGTAGAAGACGACCGTGCATGTCGCCGTCGAGTGCGCGAATTACCGCCGCCGAGACCACACCTTCAGGTGCGCCGCCGATGCAGTACATGACGTCTACTTCACTGTCTGGCATACAGGTTAAGATAGAAGCCGCAACATCACCGTCTGGAACAGCAAATACACGAACGCCCATTGCTTGCATGTCGGCGATGACTTGATCATGACGAGGCTTAGCAAGCGTGGTTACGACTAGAGTATCAAGTGTTTTACCTAGTGCTTTAGCGATGTTT
Organism: Vibrio sp. 10N.239.312.D08; assembly: GCF_041466145.1. Classification (NCBI taxonomy): domain Bacteria; kingdom Pseudomonadati; phylum Pseudomonadota; class Gammaproteobacteria; order Vibrionales; family Vibrionaceae; genus Vibrio; species Vibrio sp. 10N.239.312.D08. Next base: position 72,355 of record NZ_JBFSSD010000010.1, read on the forward strand.
TCTAGGTTTTCTGTTAGTGGCAGTTCTAGGTCAATCACGCCTTTAGCGCCAGGGCCAACAACCAACTTTTCCATGTACATATCAGGCGCTTTAAGGAAGCTGCCTTTTTCGCCCGCAGCCAATACAGCCAATGCATTTGATTGGCCCATTGCTGTCATGCGTGTCCCTTCAATTGGGTCAACTGCGATGTCGACAGCGTCGCCGCCCACACCTACGTTTTCGCCGATGTATAGCATAGGTGCATCATCGATTTCACCTTCGCCGATAACAATCTCACCGCTAATTTCGGTTTTGTTTAATAGGCTACGCATTACTTCTACAGCAGCGCCATCTGCAGCGTTTTTATCGCCACGGCCAAGCCACTTGTAACCAGCTAGTGCTGCACCTTCTGTGACACGAGAGAATGACATTGCTAAATCGCGTTTCATGCGGACTCCAAAATTTTCAAAGGGGGAATAGAAATTTCGCGGCGAATTTTACCATATCCAAAAGGAAACGTTTGCCTTTTTGTTTTTTGGAGATTGCTCTCGATCAATTCGCAGTGGAAAACAGTTATTATTCATCAAAATAATCGGTTTGCCGTTGTGGCGGTAATCGTTCACGTCAATATTCGGTAAAAAGCGCTGTTTTTTTCATCGAATGGCGCAAAATATCGAATATATTGAGTGTTTATCCTTGCTCTGCTGAGTAGAATGGGGAAATAAGTGGAGTGAACCTTCACCATCAAACGGATAACTTAAAGGTAGGCCAGAATGTCTTTTGAAGTACTAGAGCAGCTAGAAGCAAAAATTCAAACAGCAGTAGATACAATTGCACTTCTTCAAATGGAAGTGGAAGAGCTTAAAGAAGAGAAACAAGCACTAGCAACAGAAGCTGGTGAGCTTAAAGCAAGCCGTCACGAGCTAGAGCAAAAAACTCAGCAAATGCAGGAAGAGCATTCAGCATGGCAAGATCGCATCCGTAACCTTCTTGGTAAAATGGATGAAGTAGAGTAATCGACTCTTCAGATTTAAAAAAACGCCCGCTACTCAGTAGCGGGCGTTTTTGTTTGTGTTCTTATGATTTGTTTTATTATTTGAAGCTGAGTGAGAGTTACTCGACCTCTTCTTCCTCGACATCCAAATCGAGTTCTACATCTAGAGGTTCGGCAGAAAGAATGATGCCAGTGTTGTCTGCGTAGAGGTAATCTTCAGGTAAGAAGGTCACGCTGCCAAAGTTCACTGGAACGTCTAATTCACCGACACCTTCTTGGCTCGCACCAACAGGGATAGAAGCCAAGGCTTGGATACCTAGGTTCATGTCTTCAAGCTCATCGACTTCACGAACGCACCCGTAAACCACAATCCCTTCCCACTCATTGTCTTCGGCAAGTAGGGCTATCTCAGCATCGATCAGCGCTTTACGTAGTGAGCCGCCCCCATCGATTAACAACACACGCCCCAGACCGTCTTGCTCTAGTACAGAGCGAATCAAAGCGTTGTCTTCAAAACACTTTAATGTCGTGATCTGTCCTGCGAAGGATGCACGTCCACCGAAGTTGCTGAACATTGGCTCCACGACATCAACTTGATCCAAATATATGTCGCACAGTGCTGAAGTGTTGTATTCCATTAGTATACCTTTTGAACAATGAGCTTACTTTGAGTATATCGGCGCTTGATCCCTTTGCAATGATTAGTCTCATTTAACTCAATAGAGTTTGAGCTACGACAACCCCTGCAAACAATAGGTTAGTGACCAGTGAGCATTTCACAATCACGGGCATCATTGGTGCAATTTGCGCTGGCTTTTCGGTTTCCCAAACGGCTTTGCCATGCTTGTAAACAATAATAATGCTCAGCAAAAACGGCAGGCTGATCCAGACCGGCTTTTCTTGAATAAGCAGGTAGATAGCGAAAGACGCAAGGGCGAGGCCAAGCAGAGCAAAATGATAGTGTTTGGCTTTGCGTTGTCCTAGGCGAACCGCCATGGTGCGCTTACCACATTCGCTGTCGTTTTCGATATCACGCATGTTGTTGATATTGAGTACCGCAACCGCCATCAAGCCACAGCCCAATGCCGGAAGGAATAGGCTTGGTTCAACATGGCCAGTGTGCAAGAAGTAAGTCCCTGAAACACCTAATAAACCGAAGAAGATAAATACCGATAAGTCGCCAAGGCCAATATAGCCATAAGGCTTATTACCGACGGTATAAGCGATGGCAGCAACAATGGCTAATATGCCTAACGCAATGAAAGATAAGATACTTTCAATCGAGGTTAAGGCATGAAAAATAAGAATCAGCCCAGCGACCATAGTAAACACGATGTTGAGGATGATCGCTTGCTTCATGGTTTTCGCTGTTACCGCGCCAGATTGCATGGCACGTGTTGGCCCCAGACGATTTTCGTTGTCTGTGCCTTTTACGGCGTCGCCATAGTCATTGGCTAGGTTCGATAAAATCTGTAATAGGGTGGCGGTTAAAAATGCCAGTAGGGCTATCGATAAAGAAAACTGACCACCGGCGAACGCTAAACTACTTCCTGTAAGAATAGAGACAAGTGCGAGAGGCAGAGTTTTTGGTCGTGCGGCATCAAGCCAGATCAGTAGAGATTGTTTCATCGTAGGTCTAATTCTTTGTAAGTCTTCGTTTCATACTGTGATTTGAGTATACGCCCATTTTTCGGGTAATAAAAAGCCCACTCGAAAGTGGGCCTTGAATTCGCTTATTAGCTGCTATTTCTTTGAGATAGAGCAATAAGTTAGAGTTTGGTGTGCTACAGGATGAAGCGGCTTAGGTCTTCGTCTTCAACGAATTCGCCAAGTTTCGATGTTACGTAAGCTTCATCAATCACTAGCTTGCTGCCAGCTTTGTCTGTTGCTTCGAATGAAATCTCATCCATTAGACGCTCCATCACTGTGTGTAGACGACGCGCACCGATGTTCTCAGTGGTTTCGTTTACGCGCCATGCTGCGTCCGCAATCTGGTTGATGCCATCTTCAGTGAACTCAATGTTGACATCTTCTGTTTTCATTAGGGCAATGTATTGCTCTGTTAGAGATGCTTTTGGCTCAGTTAGGATGCGTTTGAAGTCATGTGCTGATAGTGCTTCAAGTTCTACGCGGATTGGTAGACGACCTTGTAGCTCAGGGATCAGGTCAGATGGCTTAGCCACTTGGAATGCGCCTGATGTGATAAACAAGATGTGGTCAGTTTTAACCATACCGTGCTTGGTTGATACTGTGCTGCCTTCGATAAGAGGCAGTAGGTCACGCTGAACACCTTCGCGAGATACATCTGGGCCTGAACTGTCGCCACGCTTACAGATTTTGTCGATCTCATCGATGAATACGATGCCGTTGTTTTCAGCGTTGAAGATCGCGTTCTCTTTCAGCTCTTCTTGGTTCACAAGCTTCGCAGCTTCTTCTTCCGTCAGTGCTTTGAATGCGTCTTTGATTTTCATCTTACGCTTTTTCTTGGTGTCGCCCGCTAGGTTTTGGAACATGCCTTGCAGCTGGTTTGTCATCTCTTCCATGCCTGGAGGTGACATGATTTCAACGCCCATTTGCGGTGCGGCTACATCAACTTCAATCTCTTTGTCATCTAGCTTACCTTCACGCAGTTTCTTGCGGAAAATCTGACGAGTGTTTGAAGAGGTTGTCTCTTCAGTTGATTGCTCGTTCTGACCCCAAGCATCACGCGCTGGTGGTAGAAGGGCATCAAGAATGCGTTCTTCAGCTTGTTCTTCAGCGCGGTATTGTACTTTTTCCATCGCTTGTTGGTGCGTCATCTTGATCGCAACGTCCGTTAGATCACGGATGATGGTTTCAACTTCTTTACCAACGTAACCCACTTCGGTGAACTTAGTCGCTTCTACCTTGATGAAAGGCGCGTTTGCTAATTTCGCTAGGCGGCGAGCGATTTCAGTTTTACCTACACCCGTTGGGCCAATCATCAGGATGTTTTTTGGCGATACTTCAACACGTAGGCTTTCTTCAAGCTGCATACGGCGCCAGCGGTTACGAAGAGCGATAGCCACTGAGCGCTTAGCGTTGTCTTGGCCGATAATGTGGCGATTGAGTTCGTGAACAATTTCGCGAGGAGTCATCTCAGACATGGTTTTTCCTTAATTCTTTAATCACTGTTGAATACAACGTTATTGATGGAAGCGGTCGTTACTCTGGCTTTGGCAGCTCAACGGTGCTTTCTAGTTCTTCAATAGTGTGGTGATGGTTGGTGAAGACACAGATGTCGCCTGCAATGTTCAGCGACTTTTCTGCGATTTCACGCGCATCTAAATCAGTATTTTCTAATAGTGCAGTAGCGGCTGCTTGAGCGAAGTTTCCGCCCGAACCGATCGCAATCAGGTCGTTCTCAGGTTGAACTACGTCACCGTTACCTGTGATGATCAGTGAAGCGGTCTCATCCGCTACTGCTAACAGTGCTTCTAACTTACGTAGAGCACGGTCGCTACGCCAATCCTTCGCTAGCTCAACTGCCGCTTTGGTGAGATGGCCTTGGTGCATTTGCAGCTTGCTTTCAAATTTTTCGAATAGCGTGAAAGCATCAGCCGTACCGCCAGCAAAACCGGCCAGTACTTTGTTGTTGTATAGGCGACGTACTTTACGGGCGTTGCCCTTCATTACTGTATTGCCCAGAGATACTTGTCCATCACCCGCGATGACGACTTTATTATTACGACGTACAGATACAATGGTAGTCACGAGTCGACCTCTTTTGATTATTATTTATGGTTACTACTTATATGTGGCTCCACTATCATGAATTCAAGTGCCACTTTTAATGGTATGTCATATCAAAAAAACTAAATGTTACCAGTTGTTTCAAGCATCCATTACCTGTTGAGCCTATGTGTGGCAAGGGTTGGTGGGTTAATAGTTTGTGATAAATATAAAAAAAGATAAAACAAATTTCTAACGTGAAATGGTTAACACTTTTTGTTTGATTTATAAGGAATGATGTTCACTAATCAGTGGTATTCACTACATAAGGAGTAGTGTGATGAATAGTGACAATATCAGTTTTTTTAATAGAGATATGGATCTGGATGAGCTGTCTATACTGCATCATCTGATGTATCAGGAGGCGGGCGAGTGTTCAACAGAACATCTAAAAAACTCGGTCAACGTTTTTCTTAAACGTCCATTTCCTAACGTTTTAGCGCACTTGGATTTTTTTGGTTACATCGAGATAAATAAGGAGCAGGTCTACCTGACTGACTTTGGGCTTGAGTACTACGAACAAGTACCTCAGTTTCGTTAAAACGCACTCTTTTGATTAACATACTGGTATTGCTTGTGCGATGAACTATTGAACGCTTTCAAACAGCAATAGGGGGAATCCTCTTCCCCCTATTATATATTGAGTTGATTAAGACCCGTCTTTCCAAATAGCGCAAGGTTCAATTTTCGCTCGTTGCAGCTTATGGCGATCGCGTTCTGCGTCACGCTTCAACTTGTATGGCCCTAAAACCACACGGTACCAGCTACTGCCATCTTTCTTGCGGATCTCACTTGAGATACCTTGGAAGGCAATATCCAACTTACGCGTTTCTGCCTGCGACGAGGTTTTGTAAGCGCCACACTGCATGATGTAAGGGATCTTAGAGATCTGTTGCTCTTTGGCTTTTACTTCAATCTCGCGGCTTGGCAGCGTTTCAACGTAGTCCCACTTCTCTTCAGGAGGCGGCGGAATCACTTTCGCTGGTTTTGGCTTAGGTTTTGGTTTGGTTGCCACAGGCGTTGGTGCAGGCGGCTCAGGATCATTACTCAATAGGTAAAGTCCGTAACCAAAACCACCGGCAAGGAGGATCGCCAAAAGACCACTGCGCCAAGGTTTACGGCGAGGGGCTTGTTTTTTGGTCGGTTTTTTCGTGCCACGACCGCGCTTTACATAATCTCTATTAGCCACAAGACAATTCAATAGTTGCTGATTCTGCCCTCATGGTAATCCAGATTGCGCGAGGATAATAGTGCAGAAATGGAAGCGGCACATCAAAATGTGCCGCAGATTTATAAGGGTATTTCTAAGGGTTATATTCGAGGTGGCGCTGTACTGCCTCGAACCACTAATTTAGCTTCAAGCAGACGCGAACCTGCTTGCACATCGTTGCCTTTTAATAGATCAAGCATCATCAACATCGCTTGGCGTCCAATCTCATAACGAGGCTGAGAAATGGTGGTTAGCGGTGGATCGCAGTATTGAGCGAATTGGATGTCATCGAAGCCGACAATCGATAGGTCTTGAGGAACGCGCAAGCCCAGCTTCTTCGTTTCTTGAATCGCACCAATCGCCATCGCATCGTTGTGACAGAAGATAGCTGTAGGTTGTTCAGGAAGTGCCAGTAATTGACGAACCGCTTGAGCGCCCGCTTCAAAGGTGAAGTCACCGACCGTGCTATAGGCTGGATTCATTGAGACTCCGGCGCGACGCAGCGCTTGCTGGTAGCCTTGTTGGCGGAACTTACACAGTGTTGCCGATACTGGTCCTGAAATTTGAGCAATACGCTTATGACCTAACTGAGCTAGGTAGTTCACCGCTTCAAAGGCAGAGGTCAGGTTATCGATGTGTACCGTAGGCAGTTCAAGCTCAGGGGCAAACTCACACGCCATCACCATTGGTGGTAAATTCTTTTGTTCAGATTTACTGACATCAAATGGATGGTCAGTGCCAAGCAATAGCATACCGTCAGCTTGTTTGGTGAAAACTAAGTTAACAAACGAAGACTCACGCTTCTTTTGTTGGCCGCTATCACCCAGTAAGACAAGGTAGTCATTTTCTACTGCGGCATCTTCGATACCACGAATGATCTCGGCGAAATAAGGGTCACAGATATCAGGAACGATAGTGATGATGGTTTTTGATTCGTTGCGACGTAAGTTTCTAGCTAATGTATTGGGTGAGTATCCAGCTTCAAGTACTGCTGTTTCCACTCGTTTACGAGTCGAAACTGAGACTTTCTCAGGGTTCATCAATGCACGTGATACCGTGGCTGTTGAGACGCCTGCTAGCTGGGCAACATCCTTCATTGTCGCCATAAATTAAACCCTCTTTTAAGTTCCTTTGTCGCCTAAGTATCTAAGGCGTGAATAATAAATGTAATCGAATAGATATTATGAAAGTGTTGCTAACACTTTTTTTATTGCAATATTTTATTCGTTTAATCCGTGTAAAGTTACGGCTAGATTAACAAAAATCACATGACTCGTGTGAACTTGCTCACGAGAAATATGAAATATTTGTGAACAAACTTATCATTAGTTTTAACCCGAAGGGGTTTAGCTCAGATCTTGCGGCTCAATATCGAGTGACCAACGGACTTTTTTCGCAGCAGGTAACATATTGATGGCCGGCTTGGCACTCATTAATAGCTTCTGCATTAACGAGCGCGTCTGAGTTTGTAAGATTAACTGCCAGCGAGATTTGCCCGCTCGTTTTGCTAACGGAGCCGGGGTTGGCCCTAACACCATGCAATATTGGTCAAACAGCGGGTGCGATTCCAATGTGTGACGAACCTGACGCAAGAACTCTTCCACCAAGCGAGTGTCATTGGCTTCTGCTCTAAACAGCGTCATAAAGGTATAGGGCGGTAACATTGCCTGCTTACGTTCTGCTAGCGCCGTCTGAGCAAAGTGGTTATAGTCTTTGTGTAGCAAGGCTTGCAACAACCCATGTTCTGGGTGGTGAGTCTGTAAGATCACTTCACCGGGTTTGCTTGCTCGTCCTGCGCGTCCCGCTACTTGGATGAATAGCTGCGCAAGACGTTCAGAGGCACGGAAGTCACTACTATATAAAGAGCCATCCACATCCAATAACGCCACAAGTGTCACGTCAGGGAAATGGTGACCCTTAGCAAGCATCTGCGTGCCGATAAGAATTTGGAATTCACCCTTACGAATCGACTCGAGCGCGCTTTCTAAGCTGCCTTTACGGCGGGTGCTGTCGCGGTCAATACGAATGGTTTTGTATTCCGGGAATAGTTGACCAAGTTGAGCTTCTAACTGCTCGGTCCCGACACCCACTGTCACTAAGTTTGCAGATCCACAGCCTTGGCAATTGTGCACGATATGCTGCTGAGAACCACAGTGGTGGCAGCGCATCTCATTGCTGTATTGGTGATAGGTGTAGTAAGCATCGCAACGTTTACACTCGGCCGTCCAACCACAATCGTGACACATTAATGCCGGAGAAAACCCTCGACGATTGAGGAACAGCATCACTTGGTTGCCAGCTTTGAGGTGTCTTTGCATCTCTGCAATTAACGACGCAGACAAACCACTTTCTAGATATTCACCTTTAACATCCAACACCTTATTGGTGGTCGGCAGTGCGACACCCGCACGTGAAGTCAGGGTGAGATAACTGTATTTGCCGATCTGAGCGTTGTGCAGGGTTTCGAAGGCTGGCGTTGCTGAGCCTAATACTACTGGAATCTGCGCTTTGTGCGCACGCATGATCGCCACATCTCTCGCATGGTAGCGCAGGCTATCTTGTTGTTTGTAAGAGGCGTCGTGCTCTTCATCGACAATAATAATGCCCAAATCTGCAAACGGTGTGAACAAAGCCGAACGGGTACCAATCACAATGCCTGCAATCTTATCGCGAGCCGATAGCCAAGCGTTCAGTCGCTCTGAATCGTTTAAACCAGAGTGGATAACCTCAACAGGCACATTAAAGCGTCGCTTAAAGCGGTTAATGGTTTGCGGTGTTAGGCCGATCTCTGGCACTAGCACTAACGCTTGTTTACCTTGGTCAAGAATCGGCTTAATCATATTCAGGTAGACCTCGGTCTTACCTGAACCTGTGACACCTTCGAGAAGGAAGCAACCAAAGTTGTTTTGACTATTTACTGTTGCAATCGCTATGGCTTGCTCTTCATTGAGCTTAGGTTTGTCTTGGTCGTTTTCGAGCTCGGCAGGCCAAGGTTGGCGCTTCGGCTTTTTCTCAACCGATTCAATCCAGCCTTTTTCTTCTAGCGTCTTGAGTACGGCGCTAGCCACTTCTTCATCAATGAACTCTTGATGAGGTACCGGGCCGTGCTCAAGCATGTGCATCACTTTGGCTTGCTTAACGGCGCGACCAAATCCTTGCATCAGTTGGTCGCGGCCTGATGGCGTTAACTGCCATTCGACGAGTGTTGCGAAGTCTGCTGCTTTGCCTTTGCGTAAAGCACTCGGTAGCGCATTAGCAAAGGTTTCGCCGAGTGGGTATTGATAGAACTGACTGCACCAGGTTAATAGTGAGTAGACAGATTCAGGCCAAACAGGTTGGTTATCCAATAGCGCTTTTATTGGCTTGAGCTTATCTAACTCGAATTCTGATTCGTTAACTAGAGCCGTGACAATCCCAGTTAAGGTTTGTCGTCCAAAAGGCACAGAGACTCGACCACCAATAATCGGGAATAGGTGGTTTGGAATCTTGTAATCGAACTGCTTGTCGAGTGGAACAGGCAGCGCCACACGGGCAATCATTGGACGCATAAAGGGACGGCTTTATCTGAATTGACGAGAGCGAACAGTCTAAAGGATAAGGCGGTTAAATTCGAGAAGCAGTTTGAATGTGATGTGGCAGAGAAGCGGGTGAGGTTGGGGCCAAGCCAAGAATCACAGTCAGCAAAGGAAATAATGCCGATATTGGCGAAAAATGTATCAAATCAGTTGATCCTACTTCACAGATTCATTACTATACTGCGCCTTAAAGGTATGGCTTCGTCGCGCTTTAGTGATGAGCGGTGTCTTTATTTCTTTTTTAAACTACGTGTGGTGTGCGGCTTAGAATCGTATAGCGACACGGCCTACTTGAGGTTATCCCATGAAAGCTGGAATCCACCCAGAATACAAAGCAGTTACTGCTACTTGTTCTTGCGGCAACACTTTTGAGTTCAACTCAACGCTAGCAAAAGAATCAATCCACCTAGACGTATGTGACAAATGTCACCCGTTCTACACTGGTAAGCAACGTATCGTAGATACAGGCGGCCGTGTTGATCGCTTCAACAAGCGTTTCGGTGCTCTTTCTAGCAAGAAGTAATTCTCGCTATTTAGACATAAAGAGGACACTTCGGTGTCCTTTTTTGTTGCCTGAAATCCGATAAAATACAAACTTTCCCTTCAAGCTTTCACTCTCTTCAACAATAAGCCGCTTAACTGAATATTATCGGGTCATTCTTGGCTTATCGCTCACCACTGTAAATCCGCACGAAAGTTCAACAAGCGATAGTAATTTCAACTGCTCACTGGTCTTATTAGTAGTGAAATCTCGTTTTTTAATGAGACAGAGGCTTTTACCACCTAGGAACTTTGAAGTACATCCATTAACATGAACAAGATCCCCCAAATAATAATATCCTAGGAACCTACACCTATGTCTGAAGACAGCCGCCAAGATCAATCCTCTCAAGAATTATCACCTCAAGAACAATTCCGTCAGCAAGCTCTTGATTATCATGAGTTCCCAATTCCAGGCAAAATTGCCGTAGAACTGACGAAGCCTGCAAACTCTGCAGAAGACCTAGCACTTGCATACAGCCCAGGCGTGGCTGAGCCTGTTCGCGAGATCGCACAGAACGTTGATAACGTTTATAAGTACACAGGTAAAGGCAACATGGTTGCAGTTATCTCTAACGGTACAGCGATTCTTGGCCTAGGTAACCTTGGCCCTATTGCTTCTAAACCTGTTATGGAAGGCAAAGCGCTCCTGTTTAAGCGTTTTGCTGGTTTAGATTCTATCGATATTGAAGTAAAACACCGCACAATCGATGAGTTCGTTGATACAGTTGCGAATATCGCAGATACATTCGGCGGTATTAACCTGGAAGACATCAAAGCACCAGACTGTTTTGAGATTGAACGTCGCCTGATTGAACGTTGTGATGTTCCGGTATTCCACGATGACCAACACGGTACTGCGATTGTAACGGCAGCGGGTATGCTGAATGCGATCGAGCTTCAAGGTAAGAAACTTGAAGAGTGTAAGATCGTTTGTTTAGGTGCTGGCGCAGCGGCGGTTGCTTGTATGGAACTACTGATTAAGTGTGGCGCTCAGCGTGAAAAAATCTACATGCTTGACCGTAAAGGTGTGATCCATACTCGTCGTGATGACCTAAACGAATACAAAGAGCTGTTCGCAAATAACACTGATAAGCGTACGCTTGAAGATGTTATCGAAGGCGCTGACCTGTTCTTGGGTGTATCGGGGCCGAATCTACTGCCTGCTGAAGCACTAACGCTGATGGCTGATAAGCCTGTTGTGTTTGCATGTTCAAACCCAGATCCAGAGATCAAGCCTGAGCTTGCACACGAAGTTCGTTCTGACCTAATCATGGGTACAGGCCGCAGTGATTACCCTAACCAAGTAAACAACGTACTTTGTTTCCCATTCATTTTCCGTGGTGCACTAGACGTGCGTGCGAGCGAAATTAATGACGAAATGAAGCTAGCGGCGGTTAAAGCGATTCGTGAACTGGCGAAAGAAGAAGTTCCAGCTGAAGTACTAGCAGCTGCGGGCGAGACTGCACTGGAGTTCGGTAAGGGTTACATCATTCCTAAGCCAATGGACCCACGTCTACTTCCTCGCGTAGCACGAGCAGTTGCGGAAGCGGCTGTTGAATCTGGCGTAGCTCGTATCGAGATGCCTGCTAACTATATGGCTTAATAGCTGTTGCTCTATTGAGCCAAAAAGAATAATAAAAAACCGACTCATCTGGAGTCGGTTTTTTTATGTCTATCATTCACAGCGCAATCATAAAAAGCTATGCGCGATGTGATAAATAAGGTTCAGCTAGAGCGAATCAATAATGAAGGCAGTGACTGAGTTGTTTTTATTCTTCGTCAAACGCTTCGAACTCGATACCCATCTCTGTCATCAGCTTTTTCACTTCAGCAGGAATATCGTCTGGGCGGTCTTTACGAAGGTCTTCATCCGTTGGTAGTGGTTGGCCTGTGTACGCATGTAGAAAGGCTTCGCACAGTAGCTCACTGTTTGTTGCATGGCGTAGGTTATTAATCTGGCGGCGAGTACGCTCGTCAGTAAGAACCTTTAACACTTTTAGAGGGATAGAAACTGTAATTTTCTTTACTTGTTCGCTTTTCTTTCCATGCTCAGCATATGGGCTTATGTATTCACCATTCCAGTCGGCCATTGCGTACCTTCATCACTTTAGTTGTTAGAATAAATTAATAGTGGTGATTTTAGCGGGATTTACTGCCATAAGCAAAGACATATAGACGTCTAGAAGTGTTGACGTCTCACGTTTATGAAAGTAAAGTGAATAACATATATCTAACACAGCCGCAAAATGCCGACAAGCCGCTGTGATTCTCAGACGCAAAACTTGTAAGGAAGCACCTATGAGCAGCCGGAAGCCAGCAACAATCGCAGTACGTACTGGTATCGAGTCAGACACGCAACACCATGCCGTTGTCCCACCCATTTATCTTTCGACTAACTATGGGTTTCCCGCTTTTGGTGAAGTGCCAAAGTACGATTACACCCGTTCTGGTAACCCAAACCGCGGTTTATTAGAGACGGCACTGTTTGAGCTTGAATCAGGCAAAGGCGCGGTTGTGACTAACTGTGGTACTTCGGCGCTTAACTTATGGGTTTCGGCTTTCTTAGGCGGCGATGATCTTATTATTGCACCGCACGATTGCTACGGCGGTACTTACCGTCTGTTTAACACTCGCTCGCTAAAAGGTGACTTCAAAGTTCTGTTCGTTGATCAATCGGATCAAGCAGCGCTGGATGCGGCGCTCGCGCTTAAGCCAAAGTTGATCTTAATTGAAACCCCATCGAATCCACTGGTTCGCGTGGTTGATATTGCAGAAACTTGCCGTAAAGCGAAAGAGGTTGGTGCTCTGGTTGCTGTCGACAACACGTTTTTGACACCTGTGTTCCAAAAGCCTTTAGAGCTGGGTGCTGATTTTGTTATCCACTCAACCACTAAGTACATCAATGGACACTCAGATGTTATTGGTGGCGTTGTGGTCACTAAGACAGAAGAACACGCTGAAGAGTTAGCATGGTGGGGCAACTGTATTGGTGCGACCGGCACACCATTTGATAGCTACATGACTTTACGTGGTATTCGTACGCTAGGTGCGCGTATGCGTGTTCACGAAGAGAGTTCACGTGAAATTCTGGCGTCTCTACAGCAACAAGATCTCGTCGGCACTATTTACCACCCAAGCCTTCCTGAACATCCGGGTCATGATATCGCGAAGAAACAGCAATCGGGCTTTGGTTCCATGCTCAGCTTTGAGTTTGCGGGCTCATTCGAGGCGCTTAAATACTTTGTTGATAAGTTAGAGCTGTTCTCTTTGGCAGAATCATTGGGCGGTGTTGAAAGTCTGATTTGTCACCCTGCGTCGATGACTCACCGCGCGATGGGTGAAGAAGCCTTAGCAGAAGCGGGTGTTTCTCAGCAACTACTGCGTCTATCTGTTGGCCTTGAAGATGCAGAAGACCTAATCGATGACCTCAAGCAAGCGTTTGAAAGAACACAGCGCTTTATCGCTGAAGGGGAGGGTTAATAATGGCAACCTTTCGCCAGCTACATAAATTTGGTGGCAGCAGTTTAGCGAATCCTGAATGTTACCAACGCGTGGTCAACATTCTTAGAGAATACTCATCAGCATCTGATTTGGTGGTGGTATCGGCAGCAGGCAAAACAACCAACCGTTTGATTGAATTTGTTGAAGCGCTCGACAAAGATGGTCGTATTGCCCATGAATGCCTACAAGCACTTCGTCAGTTCCAACTCGATCTGATTGAAGCACTGCTTGAGGGTGAATCAGCCGCACAACTTACTTCAACCATTCAACAAGAATTTACCGCTTTGGGTGAGCTAACGGCTCCCTTGAGCGAAGCACAAAAAGCAAAAGTGCTTGGACACGGTGAGGTTTGGTCTTCACGTCTACTCGCGGCTTTGTTGTGCCAGCATGATTTACAAGCCGTTGCTCAAGATGCGCGTGCTTTTTTACGTGCAGAAGTGGGCGCTCAGCCTGAAGTCGACCGCGCACGTTCTTACCCTCTGATCAAAGAAGCCTTGGCGCAGCATGCACATTGCCGCGTGGTGATTACGGGCTTTATGGCTCAGAACTGCGAGGGTGAAACGGTATTGCTTGGCCGTAACGGTTCGGATTACTCAGCAACCGTGATTGGTGCTTTGGCTGAAGTTGAACGCGTGACGATTTGGAGTGATGTGGCAGGCGTTTACAGCGCTGACCCTCGTCTGGTTTCAGATGCGTGTCTATTGCCTCTACTTCGCCTTGATGAAGCCAGCGAATTGGCTCGTCTTGCCGCTCCAGTGCTTCACAGCCGAACGCTACAGCCTGTGGCTCAAAGTGCTATGGATCTCAGCTTACGCTGCAGCTATCAGCCGGAGGCGGGCTCTACACAGATCGAGCGTGTACTGGCATCGGGTCGTGGCGCAAAAATCATTACCTCTTTGGATGAAGTGCTTATCGTGCAACTGACCTTTGGTCACGGCCATGATTTCGACCGTCTAGAGAGTGAAGTGCTTGAAGGGCTTAAGCGTGCTCAACTTGAGCCGCTTGCTTATGAGCTTGAACCGGATCAACACTGTTTGCGTCTTGCCTACACAGAAGAGATCGCTGGTGGTGCATTAGAATATCTCCAAGACCATGCGATTGAAGCGGAAATTAAGCTAAAAGAAGGTTTCTCTCTGATTGCTGCAGTGGGTGCAGGTGTGACTAAGAACCCGAACCATTGCTACGGTTTCTACCAGCAGCTTAAGAGCTCGCCGGTTGAGTTCATCTCAGAAGCGAACTCTGGCTTAAGCTTGGTGGCTGTGATTCGTAAGAGTGAAACATCAAGCCTAGTGAAAGGCATTCACTCTCAATTGTTCCAAGCGCAGAAGCGTGTTGCGATTGCCTTGTGTGGTAAGGGCAACATTGGTTCAAGCTGGTTAAGCCTGTTTGCTGAGCAAAAAGCGGAACTTGAAAAGCGCCGTGGAATGAACTTTGAATTGGTTGCCGTGGTTGATAGCCAAACCTATTGGTTCGACGATCAAGGCATTGATGCGACTTCGGTAGGTAAGCGCTTTGACGACGAAGCTATTGCTAACAATGGTAACGACTGGTTAGAGCGTTTGGGCTCTATTCAAGGTTATGACGAAGCAGTGGTTCTGGATGTGACTGCGAGCCCAGTGCTTGCAGCAAAGTATCTGCAAATCGCACAACAAGGTATTCACCTAATCTCGGCGAACAAGGTGGCAGGTTCTGCATCGAGCGAGTATTACCATCAAGTACAAGATGCTTTCGCTAAGATCAGCCGTCATTGGTTGTACAACGCGACAGTGGGTGCTGGATTGCCGATTAACCACACGGTACGTGACCTACGTGAAAGTGGCGATGACATCATTGCGTTGTCTGGCATTTTCTCGGGCACGTTGTCTTGGTTGTTCCAACAGTTTGATGGCACCGTGCCGTTCAGCGAGTTGGTTGACTTAGCATGGCAACAAGGCCTTACGGAACCTGACCCTCGTGCTGACCTAGATGGCTCAGACGTGATGCGTAAGCTGGTGATTCTGGCGCGTGAATCTGGTTTGGATATCGAACCTGAAAACGTAAAAGTGGAATCACTGGTACCTGAAGAGTTGCAAGACCTGTCGGTAGATGACTTCTTTGATAAGGCTTCTGTGCTAAGCGAAGAGTTGGCGGAGCGCTTAGAGAAAGCGCACTCTCAACAGAAGGTTCTGCGTTACGTAGCGCGTTTAGAGAAGAATGGTAAGGCAACCGTAGGTGTTGAAGCCCTATCTAAAGAACACGCTCTAGCGAACTTGCTGCCTTGCGATAACATCTTTGCGATTGAGAGCAAATGGTACAAAGATAATCCGTTGGTTATTCGTGGCCCAGGTGCCGGTCGTGAAGTAACGGCAGGTGCAATTCAATCTGATCTAAACAGAATGTCTAGTCTGTTCTGATACTCATATCGGTTGGTTTGAAACTCAGATCAATTGTTTTAGTACGTAAATGGCATACTATTCACTAAGATAAATAAGGCTGAAAGCACGATGTGTTTTTCAGCCTTTTTTCTACATTATTTCTGCTTTGCGACCCATCTAACGACTTGAGTTTTACTCACGATCTACTTGAGAAAAATTCATAATGGATCTGTTGACATTAAATCGTATTCAATACATTCTACAGACATATAGACGTCTAAACGTCGTTTAAGGATTTGAGTTTTTAGTGGTTGCTTTTGCCACAGGGAGAGTAAGATGGGATACACACACGCTAGTCATATCGACGCTTTAAATCAGAATATCGCTGAGCTTTCTGACAACATCAATGTGTCATTTGAGTTTTTTCCACCGAGCAGTGAGAAGATGGAAGAGACCCTGTGGAACTCTGTTCACCGTCTTAAAACACTTCAACCAAAATTTGTATCGGTAACTTACGGTGCAAACTCGGGCGAACGTGACCGTACCCACTCAATCATTAAAGAAATTAAAAACCAAACTGGCCTAGTGGCTGCACCGCACTTAACGTGTATTGATGCGAGTCGCGAAGAGCTGATTCAAATTGCCGACGATTACTGGGCAAATGGTATCGAGAGTATTGTTGCGCTGCGTGGTGACATTCCAGCAGGCGGCGGCGCGCCAGAGATGTACGCATGTGATTTGGTTGAGCTACTTAAATCTCGCCACGATTTTGATATCTCAGTAGCGGCATTCCCTGAGGTTCACCCTGAAGCAAAAAGCGCTCAATCTGACCTTATTAACCTTAAGCGTAAAGTGGATGCGGGTGCTAACCGTGCAATCACTCAGTTCTTCTTTGATGTAGAAAGCTACCTACGTTTCCGTGACCGTTGTGTTGCGGCTGGTGTGGATGTTGAGATTGTACCGGGCATCTTACCGGTTTCTAACTTCAAGCAAGCATCTCGCTTTGCAGCGATGAACAACGTAAAAGTACCTGGCTGGATGGCGAAGCAGTTCGAAGGTTTGGATGATGATCCAACCACTCGTCAGTTAGTAGGTGCTAGCCAAGCGATTGATATGGTTCGTACGCTGAGCCGTGAAGGTGTGAAAGATTTCCACTTCTACACGCTAAATCGTGCAGAAATGACTTACGCACTTTGCCATACGCTAGGTGTTCGTCCACAAGTCGCTGCGCTTTAAGCAAAGTCTAAGAAGTAAAGCCTAAGCACTTGTAAAAAGCCTCTGGCAGTAACATTTCAAATCCTATAGATACAAAAAAGGCTTAGACTCATAGAGTTCAAGCCTTTTGCTTTTCTAGCTTCTAGCTTCTAGCTTAACTTAAGCTAGAGCGCCAAGTTCAAGCAGTACTTCTTCAGCCCATACAATCCATGCTTCACGGATAAGTAGGTTACGACGAAGTGTTAGACGCTCAAGGCGTGCTTGCTTGTCTAGTGTTGATGGCGTTGCGTAGTAAGCTGCTTCGATTTCACGGTAGTGAGAAACCAGTTTGCGAGACTCTTCTACTAGCTCAGCAAGTTGTACACGGTAAGCGTCAGAAGGTTGTACAGCACAAGCCATTAGCTTAGCTGAGAACTCGTCACGAACGGTTGGGTGTGCAGTTGGTTGTTCAAACCATTCACCTAGCGCGCCACGGCCAGCATCAGTGATAGAGTAAACTTTACGATCAGGTTTGCCTTCTTGAGGCTCAAGCACGCAAGTTACCTGGTCGTTCTGAGCCATTTTATTTAGCTCGCGGTAAACTTGTTGATGGCTAGCTTTCCAGAAGTAACCAATGCTTGCGGAGAATTCTTTTGTGATATCGTAACCAGTAGCATCGCGTGTACTTAAAACGGTTAGAATTACGTGTGGTAATGACATGTCTGAAATCCAAATGGTAAACAGTAAACAAATACTTAAACAACAAGTGTGCTTCTAATGGCACGTTATATTGGTTATGTCTAAGTAGCACCAACTCATCGGTTGGTTATGTCACCTTACAAAGCCGTTTATCACCTAGGTTGACCAGTTTATTGGTCAAGTTGCTGCAGATTATTTTTTTGGAGTGCTTCCGCAGCGGAGCAGTAGTATATCTAAATAATAAGCATAAAGTAGAATACATGGACAAAATAACCCAAAAAACTGACAAAATACTTATTAGTGGTTATCTTGCAAAATAAAAAGGTCGCACGTGGCGACCTTTTGTTCTTTTTTTAGATATAAATGCTGATCAGGTTATAGTAGGAATCACTAATTAACCAGTGTTTCGCATACCTGCTGCAATGCCTGCAATCGTCACCATTAGCGCTTCTTCAAGCTCTGCTGGTGGTGTTTCACACTTACGAGTACGGTAAAGCAGTTCAGCTTGAAGCATGTTTAGTGGCTCAACGTAGATGTTACGTAGGCGGATTGACTCAAGTCCCCAAGGGTCGCTCTGCATTAGGTTCTCGTTGTTCTCAACATTTAGCACGGCTTTGATGTCTTTTTGCAGCTGTTCACGCAGTAACTCACCTAATGGTAATAGCTCTTCGTCAACAAGGCGTTGGTCGTAGTACTTAGCGATTTCCATGTTGCACTTCGAGTACACCATTTCCAACATACCGAGACGGGTAGAGAAGAACGGCCACTCGCGACACATCTCTTCGAGCAGGGCTTGATGGCCTTGATCTACAGAGTACTGAATCGCTTCACCAGCGCCTAACCATGCAGGCAGTACCAAACGGTTTTGGCTCCAAGAGAAGATCCATGGAATCGCACGTAGGCTTTCTACGCCGCCGTTCGGGTTACGTTTCGCAGGGCGAGAGCCAAGAGGCAGTTTACCTAGCTCCAGTTCAGGTGTCGCTTGACGGAAGTAAGGTACGAATTTCTCTTCGCCACGAACCACGTTGCGGTAAGCCTCACAAGATACTTGAGATAGCACTTCCATTAGGTCGCGCCACTCTTGTTTTGGCTCAGGTGGCGGCAGAAGGTTCGCCTCTAGAATCGCGCTTGCGTAAAGGTTGAAGCTGTTTACAGCAACGTCTGGTAAGCCAAGTTTAAAGCGGATCATTTCGCCTTGCTCTGTTACACGTAAACCGCCTTTCAAGCTCTTAGGTGGCTGAGAAAGAAGAGCAGCGTGCGCCGGAGCACCACCACGACCAACCGTACCGCCACGACCGTGGAATAGAGTCAGTTCAATGCCTTCTTCATCACAAACCTTAACCAGTTTGTCCATTGCATCGTATTGAGCCCAACCTGCAGACATTACGCCCGCATCTTTCGCTGAGTCAGAGTATCCGATCATCACCATTTGGTGATTCTGGATAAAGCCACGGTACAAGTCGATGCTCATTAGCTGTTTCATCACTGCTTCTGAGTTGTTCAAGTCGTCTAGCGTTTCGAACAGTGGACACACGTCCATGCGATACGGGCAACCACACTCTTGCAGCAGCAAGTGAACAGCCAGTACATCCGATGCAGTACGAGCCATAGAAATCACGTAAGCGCCGAAGGCTTCACGAGGTTGAGCAGCGATGACCTTACAGGTGTCTAAAACCTCTTTAACCTGTTCAGATGGCTCCCAATCACGAGGAAGTAGTGGGCGCTTAGAGCTTAATTCATTGGTTAAGAAAGCAATCTTGTCTTGCTCGCTCCACTGGTCGTAGTCGCCAATGCCTAGGTAGCGAGTCAGTTCAGACAGCACATCTGAGTGACGTGTACTTTCTTGACGAACATCGAGACGCACTAGGTGTACACCGAATGCTTTTAGGCGGCGCAAGGTATCAAGTAGAGAACCGTCTGCGATTACGCCCATGCCACATTCGTGCAGCGATTGGTAACACGCGTAAAGCGGTGTCCAAAGTTGCTCGATGTTCTGTAGTGTTTCTTTCTTCGGTACTTCAGCATCATGCAGTTTTGCATCGAGCACTTCTAACGTGTTGTTCAGCAGAGTACGTAGGCTCTTTAGGATTGCTCGGTAAGCTTCATGCTCATCACCCGCTAGTTCACGAACGGCATCATTACACTTAGTCATCGATAGTTCGGTAATCAGCTCGTTTACGTCACCTAGGTAAAGGTCAGCGGCTTTCCAGCGAGATAGGCGCAGTACTTCTTTGGTGATGGTGTGCGTTACGAATGGGTTACCATCGCGATCACCGCCCATCCAAGATGAGAAGTGTACCGGGCGCGCATCAATTGGTAGACCTTCACCAAGGTAGCCTTTTAGTCGGCCGTCCATTTCACGTAGGAAATCTGGTACAGCTTCCCAAAGTGAGTTTTCAACAACCGCAAAGCCCCATTTCGCTTCATCAAGTGGCGTAGGGCGTTGCTGACGAATCACATCTGAGTGCCAACCTTGAGCGATAAGTTGCTCTAGGCGACGTTCTGTTTTCACGCGCTCTTTGTGTGATAGGTCGCTTAATTCTAATTTAGACAGACACTCGTTGATCTTAACCAATTTGTTGATCATGGTGCGACGAGTGATTTCTGTTGGGTGTGCAGTCAGAACGAGTTCAATGTTCAGGTCGCGAACGGCTTGAGCCGCATCTAGCTTGCTGATGTCATTCTGGTTTAATTTGGAAAATAGAGATTGCAGCACGTCTGGTTCGCAAACATGCTCCTCACAGTGGCGAGAGATGGTGTGGTACTGCTCTGCCATGTTGGTGAGGTTGAGAAATTGGTTAAATGCACGAGCAACAGGAGTGAGTTGTTCGTTCGGCAGGTTTTTGATTTCTTCAACTAGGCTGTCACGGTCAGCTTTGTTGCCTGCGCGGGCGGATTTGGAAAGTTTACGGATAGTCTCCACTTTCTCTAAGATAACGTCACCATGTGCATCTTGGATTGTGTTACCTAGCAAGCGTCCCAGCATGCTTACGTTACTCTTGAGAGCGGCGTATTTCTCGTTCATTGTCATCCTGCCTCGTAAAAAAATTACATCCATTGTTCCTTGTTAAGTACACAATCTAGCGAAAAGTGCTGTATCTAGTCAAATAAAGCATTCTAAGTTTGCAATTATTAGTTTTCGAAATGCGGGAGAAGTAAATTTCCCAATAGTTCGGAATTAAAGTGAAATTTAATTACAAGATCAGGCTGTGTCTGGGATAACAGAATAAAAGCCACCTTTTCGGGTAGCTTTTATACGAAAATATTGGAAGAAAAGTAATAACTAGAAACAATATTTGCGGATCGACTTACTCAGAACATCAATCGTTGGATCGATAAAATCGAAGCTTAGGAACTCATCTGGTTGGTGAGCTTGGTCGATTGAGCCTGGACCCAGCACTAAGGTTGGGCAAAGTTCTTGAAGGAAAGGTGCTTCTGTACAGTAGTTCACGGTTTGTGATTCAGTTTCGCAAACTGATTCCATGCCACCGATAAATGGATGGTCATGTTGGCACTCGTAACCCGGGATAGGTTCGTGCAGTGGCGTAATCTCAATTCTGCCCGGCCATTTTGCTTCTACTTCTTTGAGTGCGCTGCGCAGCATGTTATCCAAACCATCTAAGCTGATACCCGGTAAAGGACGTACATCGTAGTGCAGCTCACAGCAACCACAGATACGGTTCGCGCTGTCGCCACCGTGAATATGGCCAAGGTTTAGAGTGGGGCTTGGAATTGCGAAACCCGGGTGGTGATACTCTTTGACTAGCTTGTCACGCAGTTGCATTAAAGCGAACAACACTTCATGCATGATCTCGATGGCGTTGACACCTAATGCAGGATCAGAAGAGTGACCTGATTTACCCGTTACTCGCACAGCGTTAGCAACATGGCCTTTATGGCCACGAATCGGCACAAGGCTGGTTGGCTCACCAATAATGCAGTAATCCGGTTTAAACGGTGCATTTTCAGTGAAATGACGCGCACCCAGCATGGTGGTCTCTTCGTCACAGGTTGCCAATACATATAGCGGCTTGGTCTGTTTGCTCCAATCCATCTTCTTTGCCGCTTCATAAACGAAAGCGAAAAAGCCTTTCATATCGGCTGTGCCTAATCCATAGAAGCGATTGTTGTGTTCTGTTAGTGCGTGAGGGTCGAAGTTCCAACGTCCTTCATCAAATGGCACTGTGTCGCTGTGTCCTGCGAGTAGCAAGCCACCTTCGCCCGATCCCATCTTAGCGACCATATTATGCTTGCCGGGTTCGACTTCCACGACTTCAACGCTAAAGCCTACGTCTTTAAACCATTGAGCCATTTTTTCGATCACTTTCTCGTTGCCATGATCCCAGCTTGGATCGGTCGAGCTAATAGAGTCTGTGGAAATTAGGCCTTTGTAGACCTCAAGAAAACTCGGTAATTGCATAATAACTTCACTTCTACTATTGACAGGAAAACCATAAGTCGGTAAAACACATATTAAATCATATTTAATGCATAAGAAATCAAATAAAGCTAAAAATCAAGTATGAATAGTCAAATTTGAAATGTAACTTACCTCAAAAATGGATGTGTTGAGATGTTGAAAACCACGATCATTGGCGCAAGCGGCTACACAGGAGCAGAACTGGCTCTAATGATAAACAGACACCCTGAGCTCACGCTATCAGGTTTATATGTCTCAGCCAATAGTGTAGACGCAGGTAAACCTATTGCGGCACTGCACGGTAAGTTAGCTGGTTTGATTGATATGCCAGTACAACCTTTAACAAATCCGGAAGAAGTAGCTAAACAGTCTGATGTGATTTTCTTAGCAACGGCACACGAGGTTAGTCACGACCTAGCGCCAATCTTTCTAGAGAACGATTGCCAAGTCTTCGACCTATCGGGAGCATTCAGAGTTAAAGGCGAAAACTTCTATCAAGAGTTTTACGGTTTTGAACATCAACACGAACAATGGCTAGACAAAGCGGCTTACGGTTTAGCGGAATGGAACGAACAAGAAATTAAAGAAGCTCAGCTTGTCGCTGTCGCGGGTTGTTACCCAACGGCATCACAACTGGCGATTAAACCTTTGGTTGAGGCCAAGTTACTGGATGAAACCCAATGGCCAGTGATTAACGCGACTAGCGGTGTGACTGGTGCAGGCCGCAAGGCGACGATGGTTAACAGCTTCTGCGAAGTAAGCCTGCAAGCTTATGGCGTCTTCAATCACCGTCATCAACCTGAAATGGCTGCACATTTAGGATGTGATGTGATTTTCACTCCACACCTCGGCAACTTTAAGCGCGGTATTTTAGCGACCATCACCATGAAACTGGCTGAAGGCGTGACAGAACAACAGATACAAGATGCCTTTGAACAAGCTTACCAAGGTAAACCAGCAGTGAGACTACTCGAAGAGACACTGCCAAGAATTCAAGATGTAGAACAGACACCTTTCTGCGACTTAGGTTGGAAGGTTCAAGGTCAACACATCATCGTTGTTTCAGCGATTGATAACTTATTAAAGGGTGCATCTAGCCAAGCGATGCAGTGTTTAAATTTACGTTATGGTTTTGCGCCATTAACTGCGTTAGTGTAAGGAAATCTAGATATGAGCCTTAATAATCAACCATTAATCATAAAGTTAGGTGGCGCAGCGCTATCTTGTGGTGAAACACTTAGCAAGTTATTTGGTGCTATCTCTGCTTACCAACAACAGGCACAACGACCAATCGTGATTGTTCACGGTGGCGGTTACCTTGTTGATGATTTGATGAATAAGTTGAATCTAGAAACCGTTAAGAAAGAAGGGCTACGTGTTACTCCTTATGATCAGATCCCAGTGATCGCTGGTGCATTAGCGGGCACGGCGAATAAATTACTTCAAGGTCAGGCAATTAAAGACGGTATCAATGCCGTTGGTTTAAGCCTAGCAGACGGTGGTTTATGCAAAGTGAGCGAACTGAACCCTGAACTGGGGGCGGTAGGAAAAGCGGAGCCGGGCGACTCAACCGTTCTGCAAGCGATTCTTAATGCGGGCGCACTGCCAATCATTAGCTCAATTGGTCTTACTGAGCAAGGTCAACTGATGAACGTCAATGCCGACCAAGCTGCGGTTGCCGTTGCGGGCGCACTTGATGCTGAACTGGTACTGCTTTCTGATGTAAGTGGTGTGTTGGATGGCAAAGGCCACCTCATTCCAAGTCTTAATCAACAGCAAGCCGATGACCTTATTGCCGGCAAAGTGATTACCGACGGCATGATCGTTAAGGTTCAAGCTGCACTAGAAGCCGCTAACGACCTTGGACGACCAATCGAAGTTGCCACTTGGCGATACCCAGAAAAGCTAACACAACTGTTTTCAGGTAAAAGCATAGGAACACAGTTTTTACCTCAGTAGGTCTCACAACGAGTCACTACTTAAAGAATTTAGACAAATTAAATAAACATATAATTATGAAGTCATTTCCAACGCTGACCGCCATGTGCAGTATGGAAACTAGGAGAAAGAAAATGAGCAAAGTTAACGTAAAGAAAGTTGTAGTAGCCTACTCTGGCGGTCTAGACACATCAGTAATCATTCCATGGTTGAAAGAGAACTATGACTGTGAAGTGGTTGCGTTTGTTGCGGATGTTGGTCAAGGCGACGAAGAGTTGATTGGTATCGAAGAGAAAGCAAAAGCTTCTGGTGCATCTGAGTGTTACATCGCAGACCTTAAAGAAGAGATGGTTGCTGACTACATCTACCCAACGCTGAAAACGGGCGCTTACTACGAAGGTAAATACCTACTAGGTACGTCGATGGCGCGTCCAATCATCGCGAAAGCACAGGTTGAAGTCGCACGTAAAGTAGGTGCAGACGCACTGTGTCACGGCTGTACTGGTAAAGGTAATGACCAAGTTCGTTTTGAAGGCGCATTTGCTGCACTAGCACCTGATCTACACGTAATTGCACCATGGCGTGAATGGGATCTAGTGAGTCGTGAAGAGTGTCTAGATTACCTGGCTGAGCGTAACATCCCTTGTACGGCTTCTCTTACTAAGATTTACTCGCGTGATGCAAACGCATGGCACATCTCAACAGAAGGCGGCGTTCTAGAAAACACATGGAATGCACCTAACGAAGATTGCTGGGCTTGGACTGTAGACCCTGAGCAAGCGCCAAACGAATCTGAAACAGTGACATTGAAAGTTGAAAAAGGCGAAGTGGTAGCGGTAGATGGTGAAACAATGACGCCATACAACGCACTGGTTTACCTAAATGAGAAAGGCGCTAAGCACGGTGTTGGTCGTATCGATATCGTAGAGAACCGTCTTGTTGGTATGAAGTCTCGTGGTTGTTACGAAACTCCGGGTGGCACAATCATGATGGAAGCACTGCGCGCAGTAGAGCAACTGGTTCTTGATAAAGCGGCATTCGAATTCCGTGAAGAGCTGGGTGTTAAAGCTTCTCACCTTGTATACGACGGTCGTTGGTTCACTCCACTGTGTAAGTCAATCCTTGCAGCGACAGAAGAGCTAGCACAAGACGTGAATGGTGAAGTGGTTATCAAACTTTACAAAGGCCATGCAACGGTGACTCAGAAGCGTTCTGACAACAGCCTGTACTCAGAAGAGTTTGCAACCTTTGGTGAAGATGAAGTTTACGACCAAAGCCACGCTGAAGGCTTCATCCGTCTTTACTCTCTATCAAGCCGTATCCGTGCTCTGAATAGCCAAAAGTAATGCTAACAATGAGTTAGTGAACTAGCCTTTAGCGAAAGGTTGAAGGCCAGTAAACAGACATGATTATGCAAAGCCCATTCACTATTGATTAGTGAGTGGGCTTTTTACTTTCTAATCGTCTAATAAATCAGCTTCGGTTTTTACTATGTGATGGCATATAATTCGCGCTCCACGCTGAAAATAATCAATGGATTCAATTTGCGGTGAATAAATATGTGAAAATAATGAATTAATACTTTATTTTCATTTTGAATTGCCGTAAGTTTAAACCATCAGAAAAATACTGAATCTTAATCAGAATTATCATTTGCAAAAACAGTGAGCACTGTGCAATTAGGAGATACACAATGGCATTATGGGGCGGTAGATTTACCCAAGCAGCAGACACCCGGTTCAAAGATTTTAACGATTCTCTTCGTTTTGATTACCGATTGGCTGAGCAAGACATTGTGGGCTCAATTGCCTGGTCTAAAGCTCTACTGTCGGTCAACGTATTAACAGAAGAAGAGCAACAGAAGCTTGAGTTAGCGCTGAATGAGCTAAAACTTGAGGTGATGGAAGATCCTGAACAGATTCTACGTTCTGATGCAGAAGATATTCACAGCTGGGTTGAGCAACAACTTATCGGCAAAGTCGGTGACTTGGGTAAAAAGCTTCACACGGGACGTTCTCGTAATGACCAAGTGGCGACCGATCTGAAACTATGGTGCCGTCAGCAAGGTAACCAACTACTGCTAGCGCTTGATCGTCTGCAGAGCCAAATGGTGAACGTTGCCTCTCAGCATCAAGAAACCGTGCTGCCTGGCTACACTCACTTACAACGTGCTCAGCCGGTAACTTTTGCTCATTGGTGCTTGGCTTACGTTGAAATGCTTGAGCGTGATTATTCACGTTTGAATGATGCGATTAAGCGTCTAGATACATGTCCGCTGGGTTCTGGTGCCCTTGCAGGAACTGCTTACCCGATGGACCGTGAAGAGTTAGCTCACAACTTAGGTTTCCGTCGTGCAACGCGCAACTCTCTAGATTCAGTCTCTGACCGTGACCATGTGATGGAGCTAATGTCGATTGCTTCTATCTCTATGCTTCACCTTTCGCGTCTTGCAGAAGATATGATTTTCTACAACTCAGGTGAATCGAACTTCATCGAGTTAGCGGATACAGTGACGTCAGGTTCATCTCTGATGCCACAAAAGAAAAACCCGGATGCGCTAGAACTTATCCGTGGCAAAACGGGCCGTGTATATGGTTCATTAGCAGCAATGATGATGACAGTGAAAGCTCTGCCTTTGGCGTACAACAAAGACATGCAAGAAGATAAAGAGGGTTTATTCGACGCTTTAGACACTTGGAATGACTGTATGGAAATGGCTGCTCTTTGTTTTGACGGCATTAAAGTGAACGGCGAACGTACACTTGAAGCAGCGAAACAAGGCTACGCGAACTCAACAGAGCTGGCTGATTACCTAGTAGCGAAAGGGATTCCTTTCCGTGAAGCTCACCACATTGTTGGTGTAACAGTCGTCGCGGCGATTGCTAAAGGCTGTGCACTAGAAGAATTAACCATCGCAGAGATGAAAGAGTTCTCTGAGGTGATTGAAGAGGATGTGTATGACATCCTGACCATTGAATCGTGTCTTGAAAAACGTAGCGCGCTAGGTGGTGTATCTCCACAGCAAGTGGCTTACGCGGTTGACCAAGCTGAGAAACGTTTGGCGCAGCGTGATACTTCCATCGTCAAGGTTCGTCCTGCTCGTTTGACTGACATTGAAGCATTGGAAGGCATGGTGGCTTACTGGGCGAACATGGGTGAAAACCTGCCTCGCTCTCGTAATGAACTGGTGCGTGATATTGGTTCGTTTGCGGTCGCAGAACATCATGGTGAGGTGACAGGTTGTGCATCGCTCTATGTGTATGACTCTGGCTTAGCGGAAATACGTTCACTGGGTGTCGAAGCTGGCTGGCAAGGTCAAGGGCAGGGTACCGCAATTGTGCAGCACTTGGTTGAGAAAGCGCGACAAATGGCCATCAAGAAGGTGTTTGTGCTGACTCGTACTCCAGAGTTCTTTATGAAGCATGATTTCTTACCAACATCGAAATCTCTGCTGCCTGAGAAGGTACTGAAAGATTGTGACCAGTGTCCTCGTCAACATGCGTGTGATGAAGTGGCATTGGAAGTGAACTTGGTAGAGCAGATAATTGCTAAGGTTAATGTTGCATAAGGCATTGATTTTATAGCTCCTAAAAAAAAGATCAAAAATCTGATCTTTTTTGGGAACAAACTAAGAAAAGCCCGGTCTATTAAAGTACCACTGCTTTTTCTTAGAATTTTCTAAGAAAGCCCTAGAATCGATTGGTTCTGGGGCTTTTTTCTATCTGCTGTTCGGGAGATGACAATAGCTCGAAAATTATGATGAATTATCGGATTGTTTAGCCCTGTCTCTAATCACTACTCTTTATCCAATAAAGACTTCCAGCTAACGTTTTTTGCCCTTTAACGGTAGCACCACAAACTTCATGACCCAATGCAACGACAGCAAGCCACTGAACGCGAAAGCGGCCATCATCAACGCGATGGCATTGATGGTTTTTGGGTCTTCTCTGAAAAACAGCCACCATACTCCCCAACTCAAAATCGACAACACCATCAGCTGATTCATGCAACGCTGGCAGCGACCGAGTTTGTTACGGATTTTTTCACTTTTATGGCAATGAATGCATGTCATCTTGGGTTTGATTCGCGTTATGCTTGTTGCCCTGATAATAACACGTCACAAGATATTGGATCACGGTGACACAGAGAGAGAAAGTCGATGATTGAGCGCCAAGAAACCAAGCAACGTATGAGCCGTATTGTTAAACACAACGGTACTATCTACCTATGTGGCCAAGTTTGTGCTGATGCAACTAAAGACATCACTGAACAAACTCAAACCATGTTAGATAAAGTAGAAGCGCTACTTGAGCAAGCAGGCAGCGACAAAGAGCACATGCTGTCAGCAACGATTTACTTGAAAGACATGAAAGACTTCCAAGAAATGAATGCAGTGTGGGATGCATGGGTACCAGAAGGTCACGCTCCAGCTCGCGCATGTGTGACTGGCGACATGGCTCGCGAAGCGCTACTTGTTGAGATCTCTGTGATTGCTGCTGAGAAGTAATTGCTTAAAGCTTTTAGTGACGCAATGGCTTCAAGAGATTCCAGATACCTCGTCCCTCGGTTCTGGAATGACGAGTTTAGTTTTGGTTTAGCTGATGCGTCACTTTGGTCTGCTTCAGCTTAGATGCGTTTTTAAAACGACCATCACACTGATTGGCTTCGGCTCAGATGTGCGTTAAAAGTTACGTCATTCCCGTTAGCGACGAAGGAGCGTAATCGGGAATCTATAGTTTGCTCGTTGCCAAAAACAAAAAGGAAAGCCAATGGCTTTCCTTTTTAGTATCTAACGTTTGTTAACTGCTAATTGACTGGCGCTAGTCTGAGATTAACAGCCCGGGCCACAATCCAGGCAGTGTTTCACCATCTCTGGGCCTAGGTGCAGTTTCGCATTCAGGTCACGTAGGGCAGTTCGTACACCCTCTTCGATTACTGGGTGGTAGAACGGCATGTCTAGCATCTCAGAAACCGTCATCTTGTTCTGGTGTGCCCATGCTAACAAGTGAGCCAAGTGTTCTGCGTTTGGTCCCATCATCTCAGCACCAAGGAAGCGGCCTGTACCTTGCTCGCCGTATACGTGCAGAATACCTTTGTTGCGCAGCATCACTCGAGAACGACCTTGGTTTTCGAAAGACACTTCACCCGTTGCGAAACAGCCACATGTGCCCAAGCGTGTGGTGATCTCTTTGTAGGTTTCACCAACCATCGCGATTTGCGGGTCAGAGAATACTGCCGAGATTTTAGAGCGGCGTAGGCCTGCACGAATCTCTGGGAAGCGACCTGCATTGTCACCCGCAATACGAGCTTGGTCTGCTGCTTCATGCAGTAGAGGCAGTTGGTTACTCGCATCACCAGCGATAAATATTGATGGTAGTGATGTTTGTAGCGTGTAGTGGTCTGCGATTGGCACACCACGTTCATCAAGCTCTAGAGAGGTATTCTCTAAGCCAAGCTTGTCAGTGTTAGGGCGACGACCTGTTGCTGCTAGTACGTATTCAACGACGTTAGTTTCTAATTCACCTTGTTTATTGATGAACTGGATTTCGACACGTGGCTCACCCGATTCAGTGGTAATGCGCTTCATGCTTTCGATTTTCACGTCGGCATCGAGATAGAACTCTTCATTGAAAGCTTTATCTGCATAAGCCATGATCTCTGGATCAGTTACTGGGCCAACTTGACCACCCAAACCGAACAGTTTGGTCTTCACACCTAAGCGGTGCAGTGACTGACCAAGCTCAAGACCAATAACACCAGGGCCAAATACCGCAACCGATTCTGGTAAATCATCCCAGCTGAACACGTCGTCGTTAATGATCAGGCGATCGCCAAGCTCATTCCAAACGGCAGGGTATGCAGGGCGAGAACCGGTCGCGATAACAATACGCTTAGCGGTGACAACCGTGTGGTCATCAATTTGTAGCGTGTTATCGTCTAAGAATTTTGCGTAACCAGAGATCTTGTCTTGCTCTGGGATTTCATCAACGCCTTCTAAAACAAAACCAACAAAACGGTCACGCTCAAACTTCACTCGCTCCATCACTTCACGACCGTTAATCACGATATCGCCTTGTGGGTGAACGCCAAAAGCCGGAGCTTTCTCGATTTGGTGTACGCTTTCTGCAGCTGCAATAAGCAGTTTAGATGGCATACAACCAACGCGAGCACAGGTAGTACCGTAAGGGCCGCCTTCAATCATCACGACACTGTCAGTGTGTGCTTTTGCAGCGCGGTAAGAACCTAGACCTGCCGTACCGCCCCCGATAACTGCCACATCTACATTGACTTGTTTCATAATAATTTTCTCGCAATGGCTGAATTTAGTTTGAACGACCCCCTCCAACTCTGGTGATTTTTTTGAGAGTCAGGATAACGGGTCAGTTTTGTGATTCTGTTTTATTAGGTTTAGCTTGTGACTCTGCTTTTATTGCTAACTATAGGTTAGTAAAAGACAGGCGAGTCACCAGCTATATTCTTTTTCCCAAAACTCAGATAAGAGTGTTTGGAATAGCTAACCCACAAGAGGGTGGGTTAGCTGATACTTCTAAGCCTATATCGGCGATGAAGCGATTAGCCTAGGAAAGTTTCTAGTTCTTCACTACCACCGATGTGTTTGCCACCGATGAATACTTGAGGAACGGTAGTGCGACCAGAGATTGCACGTAGGCTTACTGTTGTTGCATCTTTACCTAGAACCACTTCTTCGTAGTTCAGACCTTTGTCGATTAGGTTCTGTTTCGCTTTCATACAGAAAGGACAACCTGGCTTAGTGAATACTGTGATTGACTCTTGCTCTTTGTGCTCAGGAGCAAGGTAGTTAAGCATAGTATCTGCATCAGAAACCTTGAACGGGTCGCCTGGTACGTCTTCTTCGATGAACATTTTTTCTACCACGCCGTTTTTAACCAGCATGCTGTAGCGCCATGAACGTTTGCCGAAGCCGATGTCGTTTTTCTCAACTAGCATACCCATGCCGTCTGTGAAATCACCGTTACCATCTGGGATGAATGTGATGTTTTCCGCTTCTTGGTCTGCTTTCCAAGCGTTCATTACGAATGTGTCGTTTACTGAAACACACAGAATGTCATCAACACCGTTTTCTTTGAATACAGAGTGTAGCTCGTTGTAACGAGGTAGGTGGCTTGACGAACATGTTGGCGTAAACGCACCTGGTAGGCTGAATACGATAACTGTCTTGTCTTTGAATAGCTCTTCAGTAGTTACGTTAACCCATGCATCACCTTGGCGAGTTGGGAATGTTACTTGAGGGATTGATTGACCTTCTTTAGATGCAAACATATTGATTTCCTTAAATAGTATTTTTAATTTTGTTCTATCAGAGCTTAACGTTTTTCTTCGCTCTGTTTCGTTTCGTTGAGCCCATTATTAGATAAATCCTTTGATAGCTCTAATCGTTTGATGTTATGGTTTTGATAGGTAAATTCTATCAAGAGCATTTTTCTTTTAAATGTTTCTATTAGAACCCTTGTTCTTATTAAAACCTGAGGTAAGAGACTGATCATGAACATTCGTGACTTTGAATACTTGGTGGCGCTCGCAGAGCATAAACACTTCCGAAAAGCGGCAGAAGCGTGCTTTGTCAGTCAGCCGACACTAAGCGGTCAAATACGCAAACTCGAAGATGAAATTGGACTTCAGTTAACCGAGCGTAGTCCAAGGAAGGTAATATTTACAGAATCAGGGTTACAACTTGTTGAACAAGCCAAGCGTATTCTCAATGAAGTGAAAACTTTTAAAGATATGGCGAGTGGACACGGTGAAGCGATGACGGGGCCAATGCACATTGGTTTTATTCCAACCGTGGGTCCTTACATCTTGCCTAAGATTGTTCCTCATCTAAAAGAGAGCTTCCCAGATCTTGAGCTTTACCTGCATGAAGCTCAGACCCATCAGTTAGTGAGTCAACTTGAAGACGGCAAGCTTGATTGCTTGGTACTGGCTGCGGTTGATGAAACGGCGGTGTTTAAAGAGATTGATGTGTATGACGAGCCGTTAAGTGTTGCCGTTCCATGTGACCACGAGTGGGCTCAACAAGACACTGTCGATATGCTGCAGCTAAATGGACAAACCGTACTGGCGCTAGGTGACGGTCACTGTTTAAGAGACCAAGCCTTGGGTTTCTGTTTTGCTGCGGGTGCCAAAGATGACGAGCGCTTTAAGGCAACCAGCTTAGAAACGCTGCGTAACATGGTCGCGGCGGGGGCGGGCATTACCTTGCTACCTCAGTTATCGGTGCCAAAGGAAAAGCAGAAAGATGGTGTGTGTTACGTACCTGCGGTGAATCCAACACCTTCACGTCGAATTGTCGTGGCTTATCGTCCGGGCTCTCCATTGAAGGGACGTTTCGAGCAACTGGCTGAGACGATTCGAACTCAACTGGAGAAGACGGCTTAGCGCTTGAATTTAGAGCCTAGTCTGGTCAGATATAGATATAAAAAAAGGGTTGATATGAATGCATATCAACCCTTTTTGTTGGTTCATGTTACTAGGTTCTACAAACCTTAGTTAGAACAGTTCTTCTACTGCTTCACCTGATGAGGTTGAGTAGATGTCATCATTGAAACGTTCAGTGATGTACTCGGTTGGCTCTGTGCCTTTCTCGAAGTACTCGAACATTGATGAGCTATCGAACTTGTTGGTCAGTAAGCCAGTTTCTCGGTCGATACGAACACGGACGATGTTCTCAGGAATCTCTTTACGCTCAGCAGGAACACCCGCTAACGCCGTACCCATGAAATCAACCCATGCAGGTTCTGCTGTTTTCGCGCCAGCTTCTGCACCCGTAATTTGGTTCTTACCAAGATTTGAGTTCGCTTTGGTTCTGCCTAGGTTGCGGTTGTGGTTATCAAAACCAACCCATACCGTTGCAACCATGCCAGGGCCGTAACCGCTGTACCAAGTATCTTTCGAATCGTTGGTGGTACCCGTTTTTCCGCCAATGTCACGACGCTTCAACGGCTGTGCACGCCAACCTGTACCGTTCCAACCCGTACCTGCGCTCCAATCACCGCCACCCCAGATGTTGCTGTACATCATTTCACGAACAAGGAATGCGTTCTGTTCAGAGATAACTTGAGGTGCGTATTGTACTTTGGCATCCACATCTTGCTCTGCAAACTCATCAGCCATTGGGTCTGAGGTCATTTGCTGTTGGCAATCGTCTTTACAAACCACTTTTGGTGTCGCTTCAAATTCAGTCTCACCAAATGGTGTCTCAATGCGGCTGATGTAGAAAGGTTCAACGTAGTAGCCGCCATTAGCGAATACTGAGTAACCTTGAGCTACTTTCATTGGCGTTAAGCTACCCGCACCCAGAGCAATGGTTTCAGAGCGCGGAACTTCATCAATATCAAAGCCAAATCGAGTTAGGTAGTTACGAGTATCATCTAGACCTACTTCGCGCAGTACACGTACCGCCATTACGTTTTTAGACTGAGCTAAGCCAATACGTAAACGAGTTGGACCCACGTAAGTCGGTGGCGAGTTCTTTGGTCGCCATGCGGTACCTTGGCTCTTATCCCATTGGTTAATCGGTGCATCGTTGATCAGTGAGGCTAGCGTTAAGCCTTTCTCAATCGCTGCTGAGTAGATAAAGGGTTTGATACCAGAACCCACCTGACGAATAGATTGCGTTGCACGGTTGAACTTGTTGTGGACAAAGTTAAAGCCACCGACCATCGACAATACCGCGCCGTTGTTCGGGTTCATTGCAACAAATGCTGTGTTCGCATTCGGTACTTGGCTTAGTCGCCATACAATCGGTGTTTCTGATTCTGCAGTCGCTGACTCTTCTGTCGGCTCTTCAGAGACTTCATCGCCGGTAACGGCTTCATGGCGAACCCAGATTTGTTCACCAACCGCCAGAATTTCTTTCGCTTGAGAAGGCGCTGGTCCTTGGCGGTTATCCGTTAGGAATTTACGCGCCCAGTTCATGCCTTGCCATTCGATAGTGCCTTCACCTTGGTTCTTAACCCAAATTTGAGCACTTTTCGAATCAACCGCGGTAACAACAGCAGGGACTAGGTCACCATAGGTTGGTTGAGACTTAAGGTGTTTAACGATTTGTTCTTGATCCCACGCTGATTGCGCAGTCTGCCACAATACTTTTTCAGCACCACGGTAGCCGTGACGCTCATCGTAGCCAAGTAGGTTCTTAATTGCGGCTTGGTTCGCTGCTTTTTGCAGTTTCGAATCAACGGTCGTGTAGACCTTCATGCCTGATGTATAAGCTTCTTCACCATAGCGTTCCACCATCCAAGCACGTGCAACTTCAGCAACATATGGCGCGCTCAGTTCGATCTCTGCACCGTGGTATTTCGAGATAAGCTCTTCGCTACGAGCGTCATCGAACTCTGCTTGAGTGATGTATTTCTCGTCTAACATACGACGCAATACAACGTTACGACGGTTAGTCGCGCGCTCAACAGAGTAAATAGGGTTCATTGTCGAAGGTGCCTTTGGCATACCCGCAAGGGTCGCAATTTCACTCAGCGTGAGATCAGGAAGATCTTTACCGAAGTAAACACGTGCTGCCGCGCCAAAACCATACGAACGGTGACCAAGGAAGATCTTGTTGACGTAAAGCTCCATGATCTCTTCTTTACTAAGAAGTTGCTCAATGTGGATCGCAATGAAGATCTCTTTGATCTTACGCATGATCTTTTTCTCATTAGATAAGAAGAAGTTACGCGCAAGCTGCTGAGTAATGGTACTAGCACCTTGTTTGGCTGAACCCGACATTGCAACCACGAGTGCTGCACGTGTGATACCGATTGGGTCAATACCTGGGTGTTCATAGAAACGGCTATCTTCGGTGGCAATCAGAGCCTCAACTAAGTGGCGAGGAATCTCGTCATAAGTGACTGGATTACGACGCTTTTCACCAAATTGAGAGATCAGCTTACCGTCTTGACTGAAGACTTGCATCGGCGTTTGGAGTTCTACGTCGCGCAAAGTGGCAACATCAGGCAACTCTGGTTTTACGTAAAAATAAAACCCGAAAATTGTACTGACTCCAAGAATCATGCAAATCAATGTAAATATGAATAATCGCTTTATGAACTTCACCGGATAATCCCTGATTAGTTAAGGCTGATAAGCAGCAAACCCTTGTACTCTAGGCTAAAAACTTAGCTTTCGTTTATTAACGCTTATTTAACTAATAATCACAACCCCTAGATAATCAACGAAATGCTTGGCACTTCAGGAGCTAGGTCACATGGGTTCATCATTAATTACAGGTATAGATATAAATCATCACAGCATCAAAGCCGTGGTACTAAAACCCGTGGGGGAGTTGTATGCCCTAGTGGGATACAAAGAGCTGCCGATTTCGGACGACATTTTTACAGCTAACCATACTTTGGAGTATCAGAAAACTGTTAAGAAACTTAAAGAACTTAGGAAAGGACTGCCTTTTGGCTGTCGCAACGTCGCCATTTCGGTACCTGATAACACGGTGATCAGCAAAGTACTGCAAATAGAGAGTGAGTTAGAAGACAGAGAAAAAGAGTTTTCTATCTATCAAACCTTCGCCCATCAATCTCCCTTTCCTATCGAGGAGCTGAGTTTAGATTTTGTAAAGCTGGAAGACAAACGATTTGGTAAAGGTTCGACAAGCAGTTATCAGGTATACGCCACTCGTAAAGAAGTTGTGGATAGCCGAGCGGATGCATTAACCAAGGCTGGCTTCAAACCTGTGGTGGTGGATACACAGGCGCATGGGCTACTTAATATCTGGCAATTGGCCTCGCGCCTGTATCCCGATAAGAAAAACTGGTTGCTAGTGGATGTTGGAATCGACCAAACCTCGCTAGGGGTTATCCCGCAGAATTCGGCGCCTTTCTATAAAGACATCGCCTTTGGCACTCAAGATCTTCGCAGCTCAGATGACCCGAGTGATATCGAGAGCGTGTTCGGTACTATGGAAGAGACACATCAATTCATTGTTAACCTGATTGAGAAGCTCAAGCGTCAATTGCAGCTCTATTCATCGGGAAATGCGCAGCAACCTATCTCAGGGATTTGGTTGATGGGCGAGGGCGCCAGCATCCCTATGGTAACCGAAGAGCTAGAACGCCATTTTCAGTTGAGCTGCGAGTCATTGAATCCTTTGTCTTTATTTGAGAATAAGGTCGCCAAGAGACGCCGACTGCCGATTGACTGGCAACACTTTGGTATCGCGGCGGGTATGGCGATGAGTGGGCTCAAGTGGCAGGGAGAGAAGCATGTTGCATCAAATTAACCTGCTGCCGTGGCGTGATGAGATTCGTGCTCAGCACAAGAAGCGTTTTATCCATCTGGTCATTCTTGGCGTCATCATTGCGCTTATAGGGCAATGGGCGGTTGGTCACTATTTTCACGATCAACAAGCCAAGCAGCAAGCTCGCCTCAATTACCTCAATCAGTACATTGCTGAGCTCGACCGACAAATTCAGTCGTTAAAAGTCGCAGAGCAAGAACACAAAGCCATTCTGACTCGACTTGATGTGGTTGAGTCGCTGCAGCTTGGCCGTAATAAGACCACCGACTTCATGAACTTGATGCCGGAGCTGATTCCAGAGGGTGTCTATGTCGACAAGATAAAGATGAATGGTCAGGAGATTGAAATGTCGGGCATCAGCGACAGCACTGCTCGTCTCGCCACCATGTTGGACAACCTCGAACGTTCAGATTCTTTGAAAGGGGTCGAGATGCACTCTATCGTTCATAACCGCAAGCGCTTCAATAAAGAGTTTCAGACCTTCAAGGTCTCTTTTGTGTTTAGCCCTGCGTCTTTAGAAAACACAACCGCGAGCAGAAAAGATAAGGGGGCGCATCATGGCTAACCTTCAAAATAGGATTAGTAGGCAAAACAGAATGAGCTTGCAAGATCTCGATGTTGATGAGATCACCGAATGGCCATTGTTGCCTCAGCTTCTCGTGATTCTGGTGTTGATGGTGTTAATCCAAGGTGTTGGCACTTGGCTGTATCTGCTGCCGCTCGACGAGGAACTGAAACAGATGAAGCAACAGGAGCAGACCTTAAAAACGACCTTGAGGATAAAGGCGAATAAGGTTGCAGCCTTGCCTAAGTTGCAGAGCCAGTTGGATGAGCTAACTAGTCGCTACGATTATCTATTAGAGCAGCTGCCCGTTCAAAAGGAGTTAGCGAGCATGTTGGCCTCCGTGAATGAGCTCGGCTTGGATAACTCGCTGACCTTCACACGAATCGATTGGGGGCAAAAGCAGAATAAGGAGTTTCTCTATCGATTGCCTCTCAATATAGAGCTGACAGGTGACTATCACGAGATTGGTGACTTCTCTGCTGCCATCGCCAAGCTGCCGCGTATTATTAGCTTTGATGATGTGAATTGGCAGCGAGTCAGTCAAGAAAGTAGCACGCTGCACTTTAGGGTTCGAGCTTATACCTACCAGTTTAAATCGGAGGTTAATGATGAAACCCAATAGCGCGTTTTACTCAATCGTATTGATGCTTGCGTTGTCAGGCTGCAAAGCTAATCAAGACTCACTGCAAGATTTTGTGGCGCAGGTTGAAGCCAAGGCGAGAAAAGATGTCGAGCAACTTGTCCCAGCAACTGAATTCACGGCGGCGACTTATCAGCGCCGATCTTTGCGTCCTCCCTTTGAACTGCCTAAAGAAGCCATTGTGCAAAACCAACCCTTGGTTAAGAAAGACTGTTGGCAACCCAGCGCCCGTTCTCGTAATGGCAAGTTAGAGAAGTACCCGCTGAGTAAGCTTCGTTTAAGAGGCGTGATGGGCAGTGGCTCAAGCGTGTTTGGCTTAGTGCAAACACCCAAAGGCAACGTGGTAAACGTCAAGAAAGGCCAGTTTATCGGCTTAAACAATGGCCGAGTTACTAAGGTGACGAGCCAATACGTTCAGATTAATGAAACTCTTCCAGATGGCTTAGGTTGTTGGCATAAGCGCAACGTTAGGCTGGCTCTGAAGTAAACCAATGTCACATGATGTGGATATGAGATGTAAATATGATTAAAGGAATAAGTGGATTAGTGAGCAAGGCTCTACAAGGTTTTGCTGTGTCTGTGATGTTGGTTGTTAGCGTGCTCAGCCATGCCGAGAGCTTACCGAACAAATTGGAGAATATTGATTTTAGGGTCAATAAGGATAAAGACGCCGTCATCATTATTGAGCTGGCGACCAGCACAGCAGTGGTGGATGTTCAACGAGCTCAGGAAGGGTTAAGTATCGAGCTAATCAATACTCAAGTTGATGATGACAAGCTCTACCTGCTGGATGTGAAGGATTTCGCTACCTTGGTTGAAGGCATTGAAGTCTATAAAGAGACACCAAGCACTCGGCTTCTAGCGACGATTAGCAATGACTATCAGTATGAATACAACCTAAAGGGGCGCTTTATTGAGGTGGTGATCAGCAAACCGGTGCTCGATGAAGCGACCAAAGAAAAAAGCGTTCTAGAGAAAGAGGGCAAGCTGATATCGATTAACTTCCAGGATATCCCGGTACGAAATGTCCTGCAACTGATTGCCGATTACAACGACTTCAATCTCGTGGTGTCTGATTCGGTAGCCGGAAACCTGACGTTACGCTTAGATGGCGTACCTTGGCAGCAAGTTCTCGACATTATCTTGCAAGTTAAAGGCTTGGATAAGCGTGTTGATGGCAATGTTATCTTGGTCGCGCCGAAAGCGGAGCTCGACCTTCGAGAGCAACAAGCGTTAGAGAAATCGCGCTTAGAAGAGGAGTTAGGGGAGCTTAAATCGGAAATCATCAAGATTAACTTTGCTAAAGCCACCGACATCGCTGACATGATTGGAGGTGAAGGTGCGGTCAGCATGTTGTCCGATCGTGGTTCGATTACCATTGATGAGCGCACCAACTCACTGCTCATTCGTGAATTGGAAGAAAACATTGCCGTGATCCGAGGCATCATTGAATCGTTAGACATTCCCGTGAAGCAGGTACAGATAGAGGCGCGTATTGTCACGGTTACTGAGGGTAATCTTGATGAGCTTGGCGTGCGCTGGGGCGTTTCCTCAACCAACGGAAGCTTCACCGTTGGTGGCTCAATCGAAGGTAACCACCCATCAGCGATTACGCCGTATGACGACGATAGCGGCAGCAGCGTGATTGATGACTATCTCAACGTCAATTTAGGGGCAACATCGCCGAACGCCTCGAGTATTGCGTTTCAGGTGGCCAAACTGGGTTCAGATACCTTACTCGATCTTGAACTGTCGGCACTGCAACAAGAGTCAAAAGCTGAAATCATTTCTAGTCCACGCTTAATCACCACCAATAAAAAGCCGGCTTATATTGAGCAAGGTACTGAAATTCCTTACTTAGAGTCATCTTCAAGTGGCGCTACGTCGGTTGCATTTAAGAAAGCCGTGTTGAGTCTTAAGGTGACACCGCAGATCACGCCCGATAATCGTTTGGTATTGGATTTGAGCGTGACTCAAGATAGGCCAGGGCAAGTGGTAAAAACTGGAACCGGTGAAGCGGTCGCCATTGATACGCAAAGAATAGGTACGCAAGTGCTTGTTAATAATGGTGAAACTGTCGTGCTTGGCGGGATATTTCAGCACAGCGTGAGCAGTACAGTGGATAAAGTTCCTCTGTTGGGGGACCTGCCAGTTTTGGGCGCATTGTTCCGTCGCAGCTATGAAAATGTGGGTAAAAGTGAACTACTTATTTTTGTCACACCCAAAGTTGTGATTCAGTAATGAACAATTAGATTAAAAATAAAGTTGCATTAGTGGCACCTAACCTTGATAATTTCGGGTCTTATCACGAATTATCTGTGAGGAATCGGTGCCACGGGCCTTTTAATTTCAGTACTTGTACTGACCTACCTTGTGGCGATGTCATTGAATTAACGTTGTAAATTACTGCTAAAAACATGGCTGAGAAACGCAATATTTTTCTTGTTGGCCCAATGGGCGCCGGCAAAAGTACAATTGGTAGACACCTAGCTTCCCAACTTCATATGGAGTTTCTAGACTCTGACACTGTGATCGAAGAGCGCACTGGCGCAGACATCGCATGGGTTTTTGATGTTGAGGGCGAAGAAGGTTTCCGTAAGCGCGAAGAATCTGTAATCAATGATCTGACAGAAGAACAAGGTATTGTTCTTGCGACAGGTGGTGGTTCAGTGTTGAGCAAAGAAAACCGTAACCGTCTATCTGCACGAGGCATTGTTGTATACCTAGAGACAACAATTGAAAAGCAACTTGCTCGCACTAACCGCGACAAGAAACGCCCTCTACTTCAAACAGACAACCCGCGTGATGTGCTAGAAGATCTAGCTGTATCTCGCAACGCACTATACGAAGAAGTGGCGGACTACACAGTTCGTACTGACGACCAAAGTGCAAAAGTGGTAGCCAACCAGATCGTAAAAATGCTAGAAGAACGTTAAGTTCATTTTTTCGGAGAGCAAACCCATGGAACGGATTACGGTCAATCTAGCTGAGCGTAGCTACCCTATCTCTATTGGCGCCGGGTTATTTGAAGACCCGGCGTACCTTTCTTTTTTATCAGGTAAGCAGAAAGTTGTTGTTATCAGTAATGTGACAGTAGCGCCTCTTTATGCTGATAAAATTTTATCGCTATTGGATCAAGTCGGCTGTCAGACATCTCTTCTCGAGCTGCCAGACGGTGAACAGTACAAAACCCTTGAAACGTTCAATTCAGTGATGAGCTATATGCTTGAAGGAAATTACAGCCGCGATGTGGTGGTGATTGCTTTAGGAGGTGGTGTTATCGGTGACTTGGTCGGTTTTGCTGCCTCTTGTTACCAGCGCGGTATTGATTTCATTCAAATCCCGACGACCCTTCTTTCTCAAGTGGACTCTTCTGTTGGTGGTAAAACCGCAGTAAACCATCCTCTTGGTAAGAATATGATCGGCGCTTTTTACCAACCGAAATCTGTGATCATCGATACCAACTGTTTATCAACGCTTCCAGAGCGTGAGTTTGCAGCGGGCATTGCTGAGGTGATCAAATACGGCATCATTTACGATGAAGCCTTCTTTGATTGGTTGGAGCAGAATCTAGAGAAACTTTATCAACTTGATGAAGAAGCACTGATTACCGCGATTGCTCGTTGTTGTGCAATTAAGGCTGAAGTGGTGGCTCTAGATGAAAAAGAGTCAGGAATCAGAGCGTTATTGAACCTAGGTCATACATTTGGTCATGCGATTGAAGCAGAACTAGGCTATGGTAATTGGCTACATGGTGAAGCTGTGTCGTCAGGCACTGTAATGGCAGCTAAAACAGCTCAATTACAGGGACTGATCTCTCAGCAGCAACTTGAGCGAATTATTTCTATACTCAAGAATGCGAAACTACCAATCCATACGCCAGAAAGCATGTCTTTTGAAGACTTTATGAAGCACATGATGCGCGATAAAAAAGTGCTGTCTGGTCAGTTGCGTTTGGTATTACCAACAAGTATTGGTACTGCTGAAGTGGTTGCTGATGTGCCTCAAGACATCATTAAACAAGCGATCGATTTCTGCCGTACTCTTTAAATTTGGTTGTGAGGTTGCCTAGCTAAACTCTAGGCAATTGAAGCGTTTTACTGATCGATCTTATCAGTAGGGATCCCCAATGAGTTTGGCTCATGAATTAAGAGTATTAGAGTTAGAATCTCAAGTTGAGCTGCTAGAGCGCTTACAGCTTTTGACTAACTTTGGTTCAAACCTTGTGACGGTTGCTGGCAAAGCTGGCTCTGGCCGATCTTGGTTGGCTCAGCGTTATCTTGAAGCATGGTCGACAGAAAAAAATCAGTGTTTACTGCTTTGTCATCCAAGCCAAGACGATCAACAACGCCGCGCGCTTATTCTTAGCCAAATTGTTTCTGATCCCCTGTTTAATCAACATGATTCTTTATCGGATAGCCTAACAAGGTTACTGGATGGAGAACCGTGTAATGTGGTTGTCGTCGTTGATGATGCCCAACGACTTTCTGAGCTATTGGTATCCGAATTATGGATGTTGGTACTGGAAGCTCAATCAAACACTCAATGGACGATCAATATCGTTCTCTTCTCGGAACCTGGCCACTTAGATACGTTATTAACGCGTTTGAGTTACGGTCAACAACACAAACCTATCGATCTTGAGATCGATGACCTTTCGCAACCAGAAGCTGAACATTTCTTTGAATCACTGGTGATTCGATATGTTGATGATGAGTCTGAAACTCGCGTGCGACGTGCGTTTAATAAAGCGCAACCTCTGCCCGGTGAGTTAATGGCTTTAGGAGAATTGAAAGTGGAAAAAAGGATTATTATTCGCTCAATTATTGGCTCACCCATCAATATCGCGATTGTGGTGGCCTTGCTGTTGATTTTAATTGGTGGTGGTTATTGGTGGATGTTCAGTCAACCAACCCCTGACGATAAAGCGCAATCTCTTATCGCTCCGATTGAACAGACAGCTATCCCAACTTTTGAAGTGGAAAGTGGTACCGAGCAAGCTGGAATCGACGGAATGGACGATTCTGAAGCCGAAGCTGACATGAGTTATCAAGGTGCTGATGACGACAGCTCATCTTTGCCACCGACTGTCGTTGAAGATACCGCGAGTGTTGGAGAAGTCGAACAAGATCAGCAGCGTGTCGTAATCACCTCTGATGTGGTTGATGCCTTGCTTGATGATAAACCTGAAAGTGCCGATACCAGTGCGATTGATGCTGCTGTTGAAGAAAACACAGGTGCCGCGGTGAGTTCGCAATCAGATGCAGACAAAGTGGAGTCACAGCCTTCAGCCGATGAAGCAACAGACCTAACACAGTCCACGCCACCGACTAAGAAAATTACATTCTCATTTTCTCGCGAAGAGTTACAAGCTATCTCTCCGCGAGCTTATACTTTGCAGTTGAGTGCGATGACCTCATTGGACGACGTACAGTCTTTCATTGAAGAGTATGACCTTGAGAACAAGGTTCGTATTTACCCAACACTTCGCAACGACACCAAGTGGTTTATTATCACTTATCAAGATTACCCAACGATTCAAGTGGCGAGAGACGCGGTAAGTGCGTTATCAAAACCCCTTCAACAGTTGGAACCTTGGGCAAAATCGATGAATCAAGTGCATCGAGAGATAGAACGTGCGAAATAACCCTGAGCTTAGCCTCAAAATATGTTACATTCCGCAGCCTTATTTTTGAGTTGATAGATAGAGCAGTAAATGAAAAAGCAGCGTGCCTTTCTAAAATGGGCTGGTGGTAAATATGGCCTAGTTGAAGACATCCAACGTCACCTGCCACCTGCTCGTAAATTGGTAGAACCGTTTGTCGGTGCCGGCTCAGTATTTCTGAATACTGACTTTGAACAGTACCTGCTTGCAGATATCAATCCCGATCTTATCAACCTGTACAACCTGCTTAAAACCGATCCTGAAACTTATATCACGGAAGCGAAGCGCTGGTTCTGTCCTGAGAACAACCGTAAAGAAGCCTTCTTAGATATTCGCGCTGAGTTCAATGGTACAGATAACGTCATGTATCGTTCATTGGCTTTCTTGTATATGAACCGATTTGGCTTCAATGGCCTATGTCGTTACAACAAGAAGGGCGGTTTTAACGTTCCATTTGGTTCTTATAAAAAACCTTACTTCCCAGAAGCTGAGCTGGAATTTTTTGCCGAGAAAGCGAAAAAAGCCACCTTCGTCTGTGAGGGATACCATGAAACCTTTAGCCGCGCGCGCAAAGGCTGTGTGGTTTACTGCGATCCTCCATACGCACCACTGTCGAACACGGCAAACTTTACCTCTTACGCAGGTAATGGCTTTAGCTTAGATGACCAAGCTGCACTGGCGGATGTTGCTGAAAAAGCAGCGATGGAACGAGGCATCCCTGTCTTGATCTCAAACCATGACACCACCTTAACGCGCCGTTTATACCATGGTGCAGAACTGAACGTGGTCAAGGTTAAGCGCACCATTAGCCGTAATGGCG
This sequence comes from Vibrio sp. 10N.239.312.D08, assembly GCF_041466145.1. Lineage (NCBI taxonomy): Bacteria > Pseudomonadati > Pseudomonadota > Gammaproteobacteria > Vibrionales > Vibrionaceae > Vibrio > Vibrio sp. 10N.239.312.D08. Next base: position 116,488 of record NZ_JBFSSD010000010.1, read on the forward strand.
CAGGGCGCAATAAAGTCGATGAGTTACTGGCACTTTTTCATAAAGAGAAAAACCAGCAACACGCTTCAGAAGAATTGTAGCGGCCAACATAACCCTCGAACTCATTAAATTGAGTGACCAACGGGTACTTTCATAAACTAATCTTTCGAACTGCTAGGATCTGCTTAGTTGCTTAGGTAGAATTGCACACCAAATAGTCTTGGAATTGAGTCTTGTATTTGTATATGAGATGTCACAAGGCGGTGATATTCGCAATTTACTCACTCTTAAGAGGTTTGGTATGAAAGATTTTCTAATCGCTCCATCGATTTTGTCTGCAGATTTTGCTCGTCTTGGTGAAGACGTAGAAAAAGTACTCGCAGCTGGTGCTGATGTTGTGCACTTCGATGTGATGGACAACCACTACGTACCTAACCTGACTTTTGGCGCGCCTATCTGTAAAGCGCTGCGCGACTACGGTATTACGGCTCCTATCGATGTTCACCTTATGGTTAAGCCAGTAGACAGCATCGTGCCTGAGTTTGCTAAAGCCGGCGCATCAATGATTACCTTCCACGTTGAAGCTTCAGAGCACATCGATCGCACTCTACAGCTAATCAAAGAGCACGGCTGTAAAGCGGGTGTGGTTCTTAACCCTGCAACGCCGCTTTCTTGCTTAGATTACATCCTAGACAAAGTAGACATGATTCTACTGATGTCTGTGAACCCAGGCTTCGGCGGTCAATCTTTCATTCCGCACACGCTAGATAAACTACGTGCTGTTCGTAAGCTGATTGATGAGTCAGGCCGTGACATTCGCCTTGAGATTGATGGCGGCGTGAAGGTTGATAACATCCGTGAAATCGCAGAAGCGGGCGCAGATATGTTCGTTGCGGGTTCAGCTATCTTCAATCAACCAGATTACAAAGAAGTGATTGATGAGATGCGTGCAGAGCTTGCAAAAGTAAACGCATAATCGTAAAACTAAAGATAGATTGAATATTAAGGGGCTAATTTGCCCCTTTTTTACGTCTTATAGCTCAACTCATAAGACGAACATAATAAATAGGAAAGTAAGATGTCATTAAGCTCAATAAAACTGATCGCCTTTGATTTGGATGGAACCTTGTTAGACAGCGTGCCTGATTTGGCCGTTGCTGCTGACCAAGCTTGTCAGGAGTTGGGCTTCCCTTCAGTGAGCGAAGAACAAGTTCGCGACTACGTAGGTAATGGTGCTGATGTTCTTATCGGACGTTCACTCAGCCGCAACCTGACGGTTGACCCAAGCCTTGAGCCAGAGCTCCTGAAAAAAGCGCGCATCCTGTTTGATGATTTCTATGAGCAGGGCGGTCACAAGCTAAGTCACCTTTACCCATCGGTTAAAGAGACGCTGGCTGAGCTGGATAAAGCCGGCTTCACTATGGCGCTGGTTACCAACAAGCCATCGAAGTTTGTACCAGACGTACTGGCGCAACACGGTATTGATAAGTACTTTGTTGATGTGTTGGGTGGCGACTCTTTCCCAGAGAAAAAACCGAACCCAGTCGCTCTGAACTGGTTGCTAGAAAAGCACAATGTAAAAGCGGAAGAGATGTTGATGGTTGGTGATTCAAGCAACGACATTAAAGCGGCTAAGAATGCAGGTTGTCACTCGTTTGGTCTGACTTACGGTTATAACCACGGCGAGCCGATTTCAGCATCAAACCCTGACTATGTCGCGGATAACGTCGCGCAATTACTAGATGTCGTTCTAGTTTCAGCATAAAGCGGACAAAAGTTAGCTAACCTACTAGCAAAATACTTATCAATGAGTACACTGGATGAGCCGTACAGAAGAGCTGTGCGGCTTTTCTATATTTAAGTTAAGAAGCTAAGCGTTCAATAAACTTAGCGAATAAGCAAAGGAATTAAAACCATGAGCAAGCCCATCGTATTGAGTGGTGTTCAACCATCTGGTGAACTAAGTATCGGTAACTACTTGGGTGCTCTACGTCAATGGCAACAGATGCAAGATGATTACGATTGCCAATACTGTGTTGTAGACCTTCACGCAATTACGGTTCGCCAAGATCCGAAAGCACTGCATGAAGCGACTCTAGACGCACTAGCAATCTGTCTTGCTGTCGGTGTTGATCCAAAGAAGAGCACGCTATTTGTTCAGTCACACGTACCAGAGCATGCTCAACTTGGTTGGCTTCTTAACTGTTACACACAAATGGGTGAACTGAGCCGTATGACTCAGTTTAAAGATAAGTCTGCACGTCACTCAAACGACGTAAACGTAGGCCTATACGACTACCCAGTGTTGATGGCTGCAGACATCCTGCTTTACGGTGCTCACCAAGTACCTGTAGGTAGCGACCAGAAACAACACCTAGAGCTAGCGCGTGATATCGCAACTCGCTTCAATAACATCTACGGTCCTGAAACGCCAATCTTCCAAGTACCAGAACCTTACATTCCAACAGTGAATGCACGTGTAATGAGCCTGCAAGACGCGACGAAGAAGATGTCTAAGTCGGACGACAACCGTAAGAACGTGATTACTCTGCTAGAAGAGCCTAAGTCGATCATCAAGAAGATCAACAAAGCGCAAACCGATGCAGAAACACCACCACGCATTGCTCACGATTGGGAAAACAAAGCGGGTATCTCTAACCTAATGGGTCTGTACTCTGCAGCGACGGGTAAAACGTTCGAAGAGATCGAAGCGCAGTACCAAGGCGTTGAAATGTACGGTCCGTTCAAGAAAGACGTAGGCGCAGCATTGGTTGAGATGCTTGAGCCGATTCAAGCTGAATATCACCGTATCCGTGCTGACCGTGCCTACATGGACGCAGTAATGAAAGCCGGTGCTGAAAAAGCCTCTGAACGTGCTGCAGTGACACTGAAAAAAGCATACGAAGCAGTAGGTTTTGTTACTCGCCCATAGGGTGAACTAACACAACTCGCTTGAGAATTTGAGCCCAAAGTAGCTGTTGTTTACTTTGGGCTTTTTCATGCCCATTCCATTTGCCTTCCTCGAAACCCCCTTGTTTGAATTGATAATTTACCCAGTATTTAGCTAGCATATCCATCGCTGTAATGCTGTGCAGATGATCTTATTTGGTACCCTCAAGCTTTATAAAATCACACTCGTTTCTATATATGTTGGAAATATATAACGTGCCAAACAATTGATGATTCCAAAGTGATAAGTTCCTCATTTTCTTGCCAACTGACTTATTCCTTTCATAAATAAACCTGATAGTTACCACAAAATACATGACTGCCCATAGATGGCAGTGACTATAACTCGATGAACTCAGGTGAAACGGATGGCTCTTTTACACAAACCTTCATTGCTAGCAGTGGCAATTGGTAGCTTGTTAACTACAAGCGCACACGCTGATTTGTTTATTTCACAATATGTGGAAGGCGGCAGCTATAACAAAGCGGTTGAGATTGCCAATAGTGGCGATAGCAGCATTAGTTTAGATGGTTACTCATTGGCGAAATCTGCCAATGGCAACGGATCATGGGGTGCCACTTTACCTTTAGATGGACACGTTTTAGCACCCGGTGAAGTACTCGTGGTCGCACATTCTAGTGCGAGTGATGAGATTAAAGCTCAAGCTGACATCATTAATGCCTCTATCGCCAATCATAATGGTGACGACCCGCTGGCTATCTTGAATTCAGACGGCTCGGTACATGATGTTGTTGGTTTGATGGGCGATGTGGACTGGGGCAAAGATGTTACTTTGGTTCGTGCGACACAAACACCTTCTGCGACGTTTGATGCTTCACAATGGGTATCGCTACCAAAAGACAGCATTGAAGGCCTAGGTTCACTAGACAGCGTTGAACTGCCAGAAGCGTTCACTTGTACACAAGATGGCTCTGACCCAGTATTCACCACCATTCAAGAAATCCAAGGTGAGGGCGCTACATCGCCATTCATCGATGGCTACCCGTACATCACCGACGATGAATATTTCGTAAAAGGTGTGGTAAGTGCGGTAACAACAGGCCTAACTAAAGGCTTCTACCTGCAAGCACTTGAGGATGATTTCAACTCAAGCACTTCTGAGGGTCTATTTATTCATACCAACCAGTCGAGCTCAGAGCTAGTAGCCGGTGATGTAGTGTGTGTGAAAGGCAAGGTTCAAGAATACTACAGCCACACTCAGCTGAAAGTAGAAAACAACCAATGGCTAAAACAGGGCGAGCAGCAGGCACCTGAAGCGACGGCGATTGAAGTGCTAGACAGTGACGAGAACTTCGCTGCAACGCTTGAACGCTACGAAGGCATGTTGGTGAAAACAACCGAAGCGCTTGATATGCGTGTGACGCGTGCCTTTGGTTATGACTACGCAGGTCGTCGTAACAACATGGTACTGGCGCATGAGCGTATTAACATGCAGCCGAACCAGCTTTTCGCCGCGGGATCTGACGAAGCGAAGCAGCAAACTGAAGACAACGCAGACCGCCGTCTTTTCGTTGAAACCGATCAAAAAGCGGCTGATGGACAAGTCCCTTTCTACCCAGATTTTGGCCGCACTGATATCGACCAAGATGGTTCAACAGAAGATTACATCCGCATTGATGACACCATTGTTGGCCTAGAAGGCGTGCTGACTTACAGCTACGGTGAGTACCGTTTAATTGCGACTAACCAGATCTCGGCTGAAAACTATGTGCGTAACGATCCGCGTACCGACAAACCAGACATGGATGAAGGCGACCTACGTATTGCGACCTTCAACGTATTGAACTACTTCAACTCTCCATTTGGTGGCGACGCGAATCAGCACGGCAATAACCGTGGCGCGAACACCATCACTGAGTTTGAGATGCAGCAAGAGAAGATTGTGAACGCGATTCTTCGCTTAGATGCAGACATCATTGGCTTGATGGAAATTGAGAACAATGGCTTTGGTGAAGGCTCTGCCATTCAGCAACTTGTAAACCAACTGAATGATCGCATTGAGCGTAAGAAAGACCGTTATACGTTTGTCGCTGTTGATTCAAATGAAGATGGCGTAACCGACGAGATGGACTCGATTGGTACTGACGTAATCACAACGGGTGTTATTTACCGTAAGAAGGTAGTTAAGCTAAAAGACAGCCGCGTTATCGCGATGCCAAGCCAACAAGCACCAGAGGTGTTAGACGATTCAGGTAAGGTGATTGAGGACGGTAAGAACTACCAGCGTGACTCATTAGCGCCAACCTTCAAGGTCAAAGGTACCAAAGAGAAACTGACCGTAGCGATTAACCACTTTAAATCTAAAGGCTCTAAGTGTTGGGAAGATGCAGCACCGGTTGAACAGGGTGGTCAAGGTGGTGTTGATGCCGACAAGCAAGGCTCATGTGAGAACTTCCGCGTAGCTGCGGCGGTGGCACTGGGTGAAGCGCTCGATGGTATCAAAGGTCACAAAGTGATCCTGGGTGATATGAACTCGTACGGCATGGAAGATCCAATGCTGGTGCTAACCGATTACTCGGAAGAGAAATACGGCAAGCAGATCAAAGCAGCCCGTAATACCTACATTGATGGTGTTGAGCAGTTTGGTGATAGCGGTGCGGTGATTACGAAGAACTACGGTTATATCAATGCTGTGGCTCAAAAGCACCCAGACAGCTGGAGCTACTCATACAATGATGAAGTTGGCGCTCTAGACCACCTGCTGATCAGCGAAAGCCTGAAAGATAGGGTTGTCGATGCTACCGATTGGCACATCAATGGTGGTGAGTCGACGTTGTTTGACTACAACGAAGAGTACAAAGGTGACCTACCTAAGTACCAAGATCACTTCCGTTCATCGGATCATGATCCTGCCGTTCTTGAGCTAAGAGTAGGCGGTTCATTTGGCTTCGGTGCTCTTATGTCACTATTTGGCTTAGCAATGTGGCGTCGTCGTAAGTAGCTCAATCACAAATAGATTGGCTTGCCATACAAGTAAGCCAATTCAGATAACTTAACGCTATCTGTAAACAATTAAGGTCAACTTAGGTTGGCCTTAATTATTGGCGAAATGCAGTTTCCACTTGCCTTTCGCTATGGGTATTGCACAATACCGCCCCTATATCTCCCAATCCTTTAGTATTTAGCAAACGATTTCGACCCATGTTACTTATCATCGATAACTACGACTCTTTTACCTATAACTTGTATCAGTATTTCTGTGAGTTAGGGGTAACTGTAAAAGTTGTTCGCAACGATGAGATTGATATTGCGGGCATCGAAGCGCTAAATCCTAGCCATCTTGTTATCTCGCCGGGCCCATGTACGCCCGATGATGCGGGAATTTCGCTGCAGGTGATTGAACACTTCGTTGGTAAGCTGCCGATCTTAGGTGTGTGTCTTGGTCATCAAGCCATTGCTCAAGTCTTTGGTGGTGAAGTGGTGAGAGCCAGACAAGTGATGCACGGTAAAACCTCGCCTATTCGTCATAACGGGAAGAGTGTTTTTCAAGGTCTCAATAACCCTCTGACTGTGACTCGTTACCACTCTTTAGTGGTGAAAAACGGCACATTACCAGACTGTTTTGAGCTGACGTCTTGGACGGAATTTGAAGATGGTAGCATGGATGAGATCATGGGTTATCAACACAAAACCTTGCCGATTGATGCCGTCCAATTTCACCCTGAATCGATTAAAACAGAGCAAGGACACCAGCTTCTTGCTAACTTCTTAGCGCGTTGAGTGTTTAAATTTGGCTTTTCATTCGTTCAAATAAGCCAGTTAAACGTATTACCTCGTTCGTTAAGCGTTTTAATTCGGGCGCGCCGCGTCTTCATCCCTCTGACGCCGATCACTTTTTATAACATTTCTCCCTCTTCAGGCTAAGTTTTTAGTCTATGCAATATTATTCGCCTTATTTCCTCTCGAACCCCTTATACCGCTGTACCAGTAAGGCTTTGCTGTTGATGGATAGACGTTTAGTTAAAAAAAGCTTCATAAAACAGATTGTTTGATGCATAAATAGTCATAGGTAGTGACGTTTAGCTGGTTGTTAGGGATGGCTAAAGAATAATCTACTATTGAAAAGGTTAATTAAATGTAAATATAATGCTGCAGCGGGATTATGGCGGGACAAAATATCTTTATCTCACTTATGAACCATTACGCTTATTTGCGAAGCTTGCGGTATCGAGAAGGAATGTACGATGACAGTGGAAAATAAAGTAGAACGTAGTCTTTTTAATGAGGTGATGGTGCCTTGTTATAACCCAATGGAAATGATCCCGGTAAAAGGGGAAGGCGCACGCGTTTGGGACCAACAAGGCCGAGAGTATATCGACTTTGCTGGCGGTATCGCTGTGAGCTGCTTGGGTCACTGTCACCCAGCAATGGTGAATGCCGTTACTGAGCAAGCAAACAAGATTTGGCATCTGAGTAACGTGATGACCAACGAACCTGCACTGCGTCTAGCGAAGAAGCTAACTGACGTATGTTTTGCAGAAAAAGTATTCTTTGCCAACTCTGGCGCAGAAGCGAATGAAGCAGCATTGAAGTTGGCTCGTCGTTGGGCGGCAGATGTTCATGGCCCTGAGAAATCTGAAATCATTGCATTCAAACAAGGTTTCCATGGTCGTACTTTCTTTACTGTAACTGTAGGTGGTCAAGAAGCTTATTCTGACGGCTTCGGTCCTAAACCGGGCGATGTAACTCACCTGCCTTACAATGATATTGCCGCGCTAGAAGCGCACATCTCTGATCGCACATGTGCAATCATGATGGAACCTCTGCAAGGTGAGGGTGGCATCATCTCTCCAACCTCTGAGTTTGTGAACACGGTTCGTGAGCTGTGTGACAAGCACAATGCGCTGCTTATTTTTGATGAAGTGCAAACAGGTAATGGCCGTACGGGCAATTTTTATGCGTATCAAGGCCTAGGTGTGACACCTGATATCTTAAGTACAGCAAAATCACTCGGTGGTGGTTTCCCTATCGGCGCGATGCTAACAACGACTGAACTCGCGACACACCTAAAAGTCGGTACGCACGGTTCAACATACGGCGGTAACCCACTAGCGTGTGCCGTTGCTGAAGCGGTTGTTGACGTCGTTAGCCAACCAGAAACCTTAGCTGGCGTAAAAGAGCGTGAAGCGCTATTCCGTGATGGTCTAACTAAGATTAACGACAAATACCAAATTTTCAGTGAGATTCGTGGTAAAGGCCTATTGTTAGGTGCTGCACTGAATGACGAATGGCAAGGGCGTGCGCGTGACGTATTAGTAGCAGCAGGCGAGCAAGGCCTAATGGTACTGGTTGCGGGTGCAAACGTGGTTCGTTTTACTCCATCACTGGTTATCACTAAACAAGAAATTGAAGAAGGTTTATCAAAACTAGACAAAGCAATCGCTACGCTAGTTTAGCCTGAGCGGCGTCATAGGAATGATCGCCAATAGAGCGATCCCATGACGTTCTGCTAAAGGCCCAAGCTTCTGGTTTTGGGCCTATTTTGCATCTGGAGGGAATATTGATGCTAGTTGTTCGCCCAATAAAACTGTCTGATTACGATGCGCTGCACACCTGTGCAGTTGAATCAGGTCATGGATTCACATCTCTTCCGGTTAACGAAGAATTGTTAACTAACCGAATTACCCATTCTGAATACAGCTTTGCGAAAGCAGACGTGACCGAACCCGGTGATGAAGGCTATCTAATGGTGGGTTTCGACGCTGAAACTGGCGAAGTTGCTGGTACAACGGGTATCGAAGCTTCCATTGGCTGGGATGTGCCTTTTTACTCGTACCACATCAGTAAAGTGGTTCACTCTTCACAGCGCCTTAAAGTGAATAACGTGGTTAAGCTGTTGACGTTTGGTAATAACTACACAGGCTGCAGCGAAATTTGCACGTTATTCTTGCGCCCTGACTTCCGTGGTGGTTTGAACGGTCGTTTGATGTCGAAGTGCCGATTCTTACTGATGGCTGAACACCCAGAGCGTTTCTCGAAAACAATTTTTGCTGAGATGCGGGGGGTATCGGATGCCGAAGGTAATTCTCCTTTCTGGCAATGGCTGCAAGAACACTTCTTCTCGATTGATTTCACACTTGCTGATTATCTAACCGGTATTGGTAAGAAAGGCTTCATTGCTGACCTAATGCCTAAGCTACCTATCTACGTGAACCTACTGAGCAAAGAAGCTCAAGCGGTGATCGGAGAGGTACATGACAATACGCGCCCTGCACTTAAGTTGCTGGAACGTGAAGGTTTCACCAACCGTGGTTATGTCGACATCTTTGATGCAGGCCCAACGGTTGAGTGTGATCTAAGAAACATCGAATCTGTGCGTCACTCAATTCGAGCACAGGTTCAAATTGCAGAGCACTCTAGCTCTAAAGACTTCCTAATTGGTAATACCTCGTTTGAGAACTTCCGCGCAGTAGCCGCGAAAGGTGCGTATGACCAAGCAAGCGACACAGTGATTTTATCATCTGAAGTAGCGAGCGCTCTTGAAGTAAAAGAAGGCGAATTCGTTCGCATGTTGGCTCAGTAAGAGCGGCGATTATCTGTCGAAGATTTTAAGGATAGAAGTATGACTCAGTGGATAGCAGGACAGTGGGTGGCAGGTCAAGGTGACGCCATGACATCAGTAAGCCCATACAACAATGAAGTAGTGTGGCAGGGTGATAGCGCAACACCAGCGCAGGTTGAATCTGCAGTAGCAGCAGCTCGTGAAGCCTTCTTGGTTTGGAAAAAATTGAGCTTTGCAGAGCGTGAAGCGATCGTGTTGAACTTTGCTGAGAAGGTAAAAGAGAACAGCGAAGAGATTGCACAGATTATTGCAAAAGAGACGGGTAAACCGATTTGGGAAACTCGCACTGAAGCGGGCGCGATGGCAGGCAAGATCGCCATCTCTATCCGTGCTTACCACGAGCGTACCGGTGAAGCTTCACGTGAAGCGGCTGGCAACCAAATTGTACTGCGTCACCGTCCATTGGGCGTGATGGCGGTATTTGGGCCTTATAACTTCCCTGGTCATCTACCTAACGGTCATATTGTTCCAGCTCTGCTATCGGGCAACACCGTAGTATTCAAGCCTTCAGAGCAGACACCTTGGACGGGTGAATTCGCAATGAAGCTATGGCAAGAAGCGGGTCTTCCTGCTGGCGTAATCAACCTAGTGCAAGGCGCTAAAGAGACAGGTATCGCACTGGCTGATGCTAAAGGTCTTGATGGCGTGCTATTTACGGGTAGTGCGAATACTGGTCATATCCTGCATCGTCAATTCGCGGGCCAACCGGGCAAGATGCTGGCACTAGAAATGGGCGGCAACAACCCTATGGTGATCAGCGACCAATACGGTGATGCAGACGCAACGGTATACACTATCATCCAATCGGCGTTCATCAGTGCTGGTCAGCGTTGTACATGTGCTCGTCGCTTGTATGTGCCTGTTGGCGAGAAGGGCGATCTGCTTCTAGATAAACTGGTCGCAGCTACGCAAAAGATTCGTGTCGATCAGCCTTTCGCGGAACCAGCTCCTTTCATGGGCCCTCAGATCTCTGAAGCTGCCGCTAAATTTATTCTAGACGCGCAAGCTAATCTGCAATCGTTAGGTGGTGTCAGCCTAGTAGAAGCAAAAGCGGGTCAAGCGGCGTTTGTTTCTCCTGGTATTATCGACGCAACCAACATTGCTGAACTGCCGGATGAAGAGTACTTCGGTCCATTGCTGCAAGTGGTTCGTTACCAATCGCTAGAGCAAGCGGTTGAGCTAGCTAACGACACTCGTTTTGGTTTGTCTGCGGGTCTTGTATCAACAGATGATTCTGAATGGGAATACTTTGTTGACCATATCCGTGCGGGTATTGTTAACCGTAACCGCCAGCTAACAGGCGCAAGTGGTGATGCACCATTTGGTGGCCCGGGGGCTTCGGGCAATCTACGCCCAAGTGCTTACTACGCCGCGGACTACTGTGCTTACCCTATGGCTTCAATGGAAGGTGGTGAAACTCAACTTCCAGCAACGTTTAGCCCGGGTATTGAGCTTTAATTTCTGAACTACAGGTTTATGAACCATAGATTTATGAAGCACAGGTTTATGGACCGTGGTTTTATAAGCTTAATGCTTTTTTGACTTAGGCTTATAAGGTACTAGGCTCATTCGTTAACTTTGAAATAAGGAAGTGGTGTTATCGCTTCCTTTTTCCATCACGTCCGACACCTAGATTGGGCGGTAGATAATAATAGAACAAGTATGTCACAGGCTGATGGCTGCTGACTCTGTGTCCAGCCTCTCCCTCTCTAATCCAAATTACTAGCTTGCTAGAACCTCTGACAAGGAGTCACCATGACGCCCGATCTACTCTTTAAATCACTTTGGGACGATTACATTCACAGGCTTTGTCCATCGGCTGAGAAAGTACATCACTTGCTGAAAGAAGACGAAGCTCTGATTAATGATCACATTGCACTGCGTACTTTCAATGTTGCTCCGCTAGGTATTGAAACATTGGCTAAGCCTTTCCTTGAGCTAGGTTATAAAGCGTGTGGCGATTACTTGTTTGAGAGTAAGAAGCTAGTCGCGAAGCATTACGAGCACCCAGATCCAAATCAACCTAAAGTGTTCATTAGTGAGTTGAAGGTCGAAGAGTGTTCAAGTGACTTACAACAGATCGTTGCTAAATTGGTTGAGCAAGTCGACGTAAGCAAGCTTCAAGGCCATGAATTCTTGTTTGGTGGTCGTCTATGGGACTTGAGCTTCGCAGATTTCCAAGTGCTTGCAAAAGAGAGTGAATACGCGTCTTGGCTCGCAGCTCATGGTTACGGTGCCAACCACTTTACAGTGAGCGTTAATCAACTCGATGCTTTTGATGAAGTGCAGGCAGTGAATGATTATTTGAGCGAATCAGGCTTCACGATCAATGCATCTGGTGGCCAGGTTAAAGGCTCTCCAGAGGTCTTATTAGAGCAATCATCAACAATGGCAGATAAAGTCCCAGTTTCATTTGTTGAGGGCAATGAGATGATTCCTGGAGGCTTCTATGAGTTCGCTAAGCGTTATGCGATGGCTAATGGTGAGCTTTATACCGGTTTTGTGGCAGCATCGGCTGACAAGATCTTCGAAAGCACTAACGGTTAAAGAAAGATACGAGTACGGACTTTACCCTAAAGATGCAGATAGGCTTCGCTTCGAGAGTGTTTGCGCTTCGAAGCTGTAGGTGTTTCATTCGTATTTTCTTTGTAGATCTTTAGAAAACAAAAAAGCCACCAAATTTGCATTTGGTGGCTTTCAAATTTTAGGCTCAGTTAATCGAGATTAACGAGTGCCATATACCACGATAGTTTTACCGTGTGCAGAAATTAGGTTCTGCTCTTCTAGCATCTTCAAGATACGACCAACTGTCTCACGAGAACAACCAACGATCTGGCCAATCTCTTGGCGAGTGATCTTGATTTGCATGCCGTCAGGGTGAGTCATTGCATCTGGTTGTTTTGCTAGGTTTAGTAGCGTTTGTGCGATACGACCAGTTACGTCAAGGAACGCTAAGTCACCAACTTTTTGGCTAGTTACTTGTAGACGGTTTGCCATTTGCGCTGATAGACGCATTAGGATGTCTGGGTTCACTTGGATAAGTTGACGGAATTTCTTGAAAGAAATTTCAGCTACTTCACAAGGAGATTTTGCACGAACCCAAGCTGTACGCTCTTGGTCTTCTTCGAATAAGCCTAGCTCACCGATGAAGTCGCCTTGGTTTAGGTAAGAAAGAATCATTTCCTTACCTTCTTCGTCTTTGATAAGAACTGCCACAGAACCTTTAACAATGTAGTACAAGGTTTCTGCCTTTTCACCAGCATGAATCAAAGTACTTTTTGATGGGTACTTATGAATATGACAGTGTGAAAGGAACCACTCTAATGTTGGATCGGTTTGAGGTTTACCTAGAACCATAATATCTCACTTCCTCTGCAGGGTATGCTTGCCGCTTTCCGTATTTTAGCTAAGCCTGGATTGACTTGTAGGATAAGAGCACTCGTTGAGCGCTGCAAGCTATCTTGTGTTTCGTTTAAGAATAGTATCCTTTTTCAGGTACTATTTCTTGATTTTAATCGTGACCAAGCTACGATTTTTTACGCAAAATTGTGCACATGATCACGGTATGAAAAGTAATCAACCAGAATGGTGCTCTGTTAACCAATTTTTCCGGTTTCGATGAGTTGTTGTAGGATCGGCCTTACAATGAGCTCCATAGCAAAACTCATCTTCCCTCCTGGTACCACAAGCGTGTTGTGGCGAGACATAAATGAGCCATCAATCATAGCTAAAAGGTAAGGGAAATCGACGTTTTTGATGCCGCGCAAACGTATAACAACGAAGCTTTCGTCTAAACTTGGGATCCCTTTAGCGTTGAGAGGGTTTGATGTGTCTACCGTTGGAACACGCTGAAAGTTGATGTGAGTACGCGAAAACTGAGGAGTAATGTAGTTAAGGTAATCATCCATCGAGCGAACAATCGAGTCCATTACTGCTTCACGAGAATGACCACGATCGCGTGTGTCGCGAACGAATTTCTGGATCCATTCTAAGTTGACGATAGGTACCATGCCGATCAGCAAGTCGACGTGTTGAGAAACATTGATATCGCCATCAACCACACCGCCGTGCAGGCCTTCGTAAAACATCACATCTGAATTTTCTGGGATCTCTTGCCATGGCGTAAAGGTGCCTGGCATTTGATTGTAAGGAACGGCTTCATCGAACGTGTGCAGGTAGCTACGTACCTTGCCTGTACCTTCGTTACCGTATTTACGGAAGAACTCTTCTAGCGCACCAAAGTCGTTGGCTTGTGGACCAAAGTAGCTGATGTGCTTACCTTGCTCGCGCGCTTTACGGATCTCGACATCCATCTCTGGGCGAGTGAAGCGATGGAAACTATCCCCTTCAACCCAAGCGGCCTTCACGTCCATCATATTGAACATTTTACGGAAGGCTTCTGAGGTGGTGGTGGTGCCGGCTCCAGATGAACCCGTCACCGCAATAATTGGATGTTTAGCGGACATGACAACCCTTGTCTTTTGAGTAACTTACTTGTTAGCAATCGTTTACCACTATAACACGGCTCATTTATGAGCGCAGCTTAGAAGCGTTTTGTGACTTGAATATCAACGGTTTCATGGAGCTCAGAAAACACAATGCTGACTTCTCCTGAAGCTAATTGATGTTTCACTTGATCAATCTTGTTTTGCAGTGAAACCTCTACGTCGCCGTAGTCTGTGCCTTCACGCAGCACGAACTCTTTGATGAGGTTTTCCAGCGTCTCTGGCGCAATGTCTTGCCATGGGATGATCATAAATACTTCTCTCTTTTATGTTCATAAATAGGTTTATTGATGTAGAAATGCGTGTGCTTAGTATTGTTTTACTTCTATTTACTAAGGCTCGGTCATTATGCCGAATCTTGGATACTTTCATAGTAGGCAGGCAAGGCTTCTTCTAACCAAAACCTTGGCTTGAGTGTACTGCCAGTAATAAACCCAACATGGCCGCCTTTTTGAAACAGTCGATAATCGATGTTATCGGGCAGAACAAATTTTGGGATCACATCATCGGTCATGAAAGGGTCGTCTTTGGCATGAATGATCTGAGTCGGTAGTTTGATCTTATTGAGCTTAGGCAGAGCAGAACATTGCGCATAATAATCTTGTGCATTTTTGAAGCCGTGCAGAGGCGCAGTGATTCGTTCATCAAACTCATACAGTTTGGTGATGTTCTTGATGGCTTCAGCGGTGATGCCAAGTTTTTCCTGCAGCAGGTTAACCTTTTTTAGCGCATTCGATTTTAGAGAGTTGAGCAGGTACTTCTTATAGAGCTTGGAGAAACCACGCTCAATACGACTAGAGCAACACGCTAAGTCAAAAGGAGCAGATACGATGGTCGCCGCCGACAGCAATGGGTCGTCTGCGTACTCAGCCAAATAGTTCGCCAGCATGTTTCCACCTAAAGATATGCCAACCGCAACCTTAGGGTTATTCGGAAACTGGGCGTGCAGGTGTCTTAGAAAAAAGCGCGCGTCTTCGACTTCACCTGAATGGTAAGCGCGAGCCAGGCGATTGGGTTTTCCGCTGCAGCCTCTGAAGTGCATCATCACGGACAACCAACCATCTTTAGCAAACGCATTCATTAATCCATTGGCATAAGGGCTCTCAAAGCTACCTTCTAAACCGTGGAATAGAACGAATATCGGCTTGCTACTGCGATCATTCTTATTTGAGGTGTCACCGTCTGGTGATTCGCTCCAAGCAAGATCAAGAAAGTCACCATCGGGTGTTTCTAAGGTTTGCCAGTGAGGATGAAACAGCGCCTGCTTTCGAATAAACCGTGGCACTAAGGTTTGTAAGTGCGGATTAGAGAGACCAGCAGCTGCGGTAAATATTGTCATAAAAACGATCCATGCTTCTTTTACGGGTTTTGATAACGTGTTGAGTTTGTAACGAAACGCCCACGTTTTTATTTGAGCTTGGTTGATTCTCGGCATAAGCGCAAGGCTTCACTTATACGAGATACAAAAACAGGCTATGGGTAACCGTTTGAATAATATCAAGGTTAAGCTTGGATCTTGATTGAATAAAAGGGAAAGAGAATGAGCTAGGGCTGTGGTGCTGGTTCAGAAAAAGCGTCGTAGAGGTTTTCAGCCCCTAATAAACGACAGTACTGAAAAGTGAGCGGTGATTGCTGGTTAGCGTACAGCTGTAGGGAGTTTATACAGTCGACCAGATCGGACTGTTGTTGCTTTTCAAGCTGTAACTCAAACTTTAGCGCTTCACGGTATAGAGAGTCGACAACGTGTGCTTTGAGATGTTTACGTAGCTCTCGATAGCTATGAAGCAGGGTTTCAGAGCGGCTCAAGCACTGTTGAACCTTGTGCCACTCCTCTTCAGCAAAAGACAATTGCTGCTCATCAAGCCATTTGAGAAGCAGCAGTAGATTGACGTTGCCGTGGAACTGGTTTTGCAAAGCTAGGCACGCATCCTTTACACCGCGCACACTGTAATACTGAAGGCTAAATTGCCATAGTCGTTCCAGTGTTAGTGATATTGGGGCGTGCTCTGGGCTCATAAGCTATCCATATCCTGTTCCATCTGCTCAAGCTCTTCTTGAGTGGACATCCAATCCATTTCAACTTCTTCTAGCTGTGACTTACTGCTCGCTTGGAGAGCGAGTACTTTATTCAGTTTAGCCTTATTTTCAGCTTCATACAGTGATGTGTCGGATAATTCTTGCTCAGCTTCTTCAAGAGCCTGCGTTAATTTATCCATCTGCTTTTCAAATTGAGTGAGCTTTTTACGAAGTGGTGCCGTCAGTTTACGGAACTCGGCTTCTTTACGTTTCTGCTCTTTTTTCGCTGCTGCACTGTTGGCGCCGTCTTTGGCTGGTGCCAATGCTTGTGCTTCTTTGCGCTCAACTTTCTGTTGCTCGGTTAGCCACTTGTAGTAATCGCTTAAGTCACCATCAAACGGTGCGACTTGGCGGTCGTGTACAAGGTATAAATCATCGGTAGTTGCACGCAGTAGGTAACGGTCGTGCGATACGATAACCATTGCGCCTTCAAACGTCTGCAGGGCAAAAGTCAGCGCTTGACGCATGTCGAGATCCAAGTGGTTGGTTGGTTCATCGAGTAGCAACAGGTTCGGTTTTTGCCATACCAGTAGCGCCAGAACTAAACGCGCTTTTTCACCACCAGAGAAGGGTGCCACTTTATCGAGCGCTTTTTCACCTTGGAAACCGAAGCTACCTAGGTAATCACGCAATTGTTGCTCGGTGTGTTTAGGGGCAATCTGCATCATGTGCTGCAGCGGTGTTTCTTCTGGGTGCAACGTTTCTAACTGGTGCTGTGCAAAGTAACCAATCTTAACGCCTTGCGAATAACTCAGTTCACCGCCTTGCTGTTTAAGTTCGCCAGAAAGCAGTTTAATCAGTGTTGATTTACCAGCACCATTTCGACCAAGTAGACCAATACGGCTACCCGGTACTAGGTTCAGGCGAATTTTCTCTAGAATCAGATTGTCATCATAGCCCGCTGATACTTCATCCATCATCATGATTGGATTTGGTAGCGCGTCTGGTTCTCTAAACTCAAAGCTGAATGGATTATCAAACTGAGCAGGCAGCACTTGTTCCATTTTCTCTAGCGCTTTAATACGGCTTTGCGCTTGGCGAGCCTTTGAAGCTTTGTAACGGAAACGGTCAATGTAGCTCTGCATGTGAGACATCTGTTTCTGCTGCTTTTGGTACATCGCTTGTTGCAGAATCAGTTTTTGCGCTCGTTGGGTTTCGAACGATGAGTAGTTACCCGTGTACTCATTGAGCTGTTGGTTTTCAACGTGCACGATGCGGTTGACGATAGGGTCTAAGAAGTCTCTATCGTGCGAGATAAGCACTAGCGTGCCAGGGTAGCTTTGTAACCAACGCTCTAACCACATTACTGCGTCTAAATCCAAGTGGTTGGTAGGCTCATCGAGTAGCAGTAGGTCACTGCGACACAGTAGGGCTTGCGCTAGGTTCAAACGCATACGCCAACCACCTGAGAATTGAGTCAGGTTCCATGTCATTTGTTCTTGGCTAAAGCCTAGGCCATCCAGTAACTCGGCAGCACGTGCCTTTATGCTGTAACCACCAATGGTTTCAATCTTGCCGTGGATCTCTGCTACCAATGTGCCATTGTCGGCTTGTTCAGCTTTCTCTAGTTGATCTTCAAGGCCGCGGTATTCACGGTCACCATCAATCACGTATTCAATTGCTGTTCTTTCTAATGCAGGGGTTTCTTGAGCAACCCAAGCCATTTCCCAATGGGCAGGTTTGCTGAATGAGCCCGCATCAATAGACAGTTCGTCCTTAATTAAGGCGAATAGCGTAGATTTACCACAGCCGTTTTTACCAACCAAACCGATCTTGTCGCCAGGGTGAAAAGTCGCAGATGCTTGGTCGAGGAGTGGCTTACCGCCGCGTAGCAATTGAATATCAGAGAAAGTAATCATAATTGAAATAGCATAGAAATTAGAGGTGAACAGACGCCTGCATAGTAGGCTGAAACCAGATAAAAGTCGATCACAATGCAATTTGCGTTATGATGC
Source organism: Vibrio sp. 10N.239.312.D08 (assembly GCF_041466145.1). Taxonomy (NCBI): domain Bacteria; kingdom Pseudomonadati; phylum Pseudomonadota; class Gammaproteobacteria; order Vibrionales; family Vibrionaceae; genus Vibrio; species Vibrio sp. 10N.239.312.D08. The sequence continues at coordinate 134,536 of NZ_JBFSSD010000010.1, forward strand.
CAATAACATATTAATAACTTTTGCTTAAATTCTTGTGGCCTTGCCACCGTTTAGCCCTCAAAGGAATGTTTCAAAGGAATGAGTAATACTCCCTCGACAGACAAAGTCGTGCCAAAGGTGTTGATCATCTACGCGCACCCAGAGCCGCAAACCTCTATTGCTAACCAGATGATGGTTAAGAAGGTAGAGTCGCTCGGTCATGTCAAAGTTCATGATCTCTACGCCATCTACCCTGACTTCTTTATTGATGTGCCTTATGAGCATGAACTGCTTCTGCAGTACGATGTGATTGTGTTCCAGCATCCTCTGTTTATGTATTCTTGTCCTTCGTTATTGAAGGAGTGGTTTGATCGAGTATTAGGCAAGGGCTTTGCGTTTGGTGAGCAAAGTGCACTTAAGGGTAAGCATTGGCGCAGTGTTATCACCACGGGTGGTAAAGAAGAGGCGTTTGGTGCTGCAGGCTATAATAAGTATCCCTTACAAGAGATCTTGCAACCGTTTGAGCTAACTGCCGCTTTGTGCCAGATGCACTGGATGTCACCTTTAGTTTTACATTGGGCTAGAAATGTCTCGGATATGACGCGTTACCAACACGCTGAAGAATATCGAAATTGGTTGCGAGATCCGCTACAAGATATAGGAGCGAATGATGGCTCTGACTAATGATTTCCTACAAAGTAGCGCTATATTTTTAGCGGCGGCTGTGGTTGCGGTTCCTATCGCGCAGCGAGCAGGCTTAGGTTCAGTATTAGGTTACTTATTAGCGGGTGTCGCTATTGGTCCATGGGGGCTTGGCCTAATCAGTGACGTAAAGGCCATTCTACATTTCTCAGAGTTCGGGGTGGTGCTGCTGCTCTTCCTTATTGGTTTAGAGCTTAACCCCAAAAAACTGTGGCAGATGCGGGCGCCTATTCTCGGCTTAGGGGGGGCGCAAGTGTTGATCACCACCTTGATTATTACCGCCATCGCCTGTCTATTTGGATTAACCTGGCAAACCAGTCTCGTGATAGGTATGGGTTTGGCGCTGTCTTCGACTGCGATTGCCTTGCGTGTTATTGAAGAGCGAGAGCTCGGCGGCAAAGAAGCCGGGCAGTCGGGCTTTGCAGTACTGCTTTTCCAAGATATCGCTGTTATTCCAATGCTAGCAATGTTGCCTCTACTTGCGGGTAATACCGGCGGTAGCTGGGCTGACATGCTGTGGATGCTGGGTGGCGTGATTGGCCTACTGGTCGGTGGCCACTTCTTGTTGAGACCACTTTTCCGATACGTAGTGATGAGTGGTGTGCGTGAGTTATTCACCGTCGCGGCGCTGTTACTTGTGATTGGTATTGCTGTGATCATGCAACGGATTGGCTTGTCGATGGCATTAGGTACCTTCCTAGCGGGCGTACTTCTGGCTGAAAGTGAATATCGACACGAGCTTGAGATCGCGATTGATCCATTCAAAGGTTTACTGCTTGGTCTGTTCTTTATCTCTGTGGGTATGGCGGTAAACCTAGGTCTACTGGCAGAAAGCCCATTCGCAATACTTATTGCAGTGTCGTCGCTAGTCGTATTGAAAGGTTTGGTGCTGTATGCGCTGGCTCGTATCTTCGGCACTCAAGCTAAAGCACGCAGCCGAATGGCGATGATCCTTAGCCAAGGTGGTGAGTTCGCTTTCGTTATTTTTACTGCGGCGAGTGCTCAAGGCATCTTAAGTGGCGAACAAGTGTCGTTCTTACTGGTGGTTGTGAGCCTTTCTATGGTGACCACGCCATTGATGCTTAAACTGCAAGACCGATTCTTTGCACGTCAGCTTAATCAAATCAGTGAAAGTGCGATGTCTTCGGATGTGGTTGATCGCAGCCCTCGAGTGATTATTGCGGGCTTTGGTCGTTTTGGTCAGATCATTGGTCGTCTGATGTATGCCAACAAGATTCGTATCACTGTCCTTGAAAGTGATGCCAGCCAAATACACATCCTTAGAAAGTTCGGCTACAAGGTGTTTTACGGAGACTCGACTCACCTAGAGCTATTACGCGCAGCCGGTGCTGATAAAGCAGAGGCGATTGTGTTGTGTACTGACTCCCCAGATGAAATCATGAAAACCGTCGATTTATGTAAGCAGCACTTCCCACGCTTAAAGATCTTGGCGCGTGCACGAAGCCGTGTTGAAGCGTATCAACTACTTAACCACGGTGTGAGTAACTATTCGCGTGAAACCTTCCTTGGAGCATTGGATTTAGGTCGTCAAACATTGACTGAACTTGGCATGCATCCATATAAAGCGAAGCGAGCAGAAGCACACTTTAGAAAGTTGGATAATGGTATGCTGAAAGAGTTGCTGCCTCAGCATAACGAAGATGCCGAGTTAGCCCAAAGAGCGAAAGAGGCTCGTAAAGAACTTGAAGAGATCTTTGGACACGAGATGGAAAACGATCACCAATCTCGAAACTATTGGCAGTAGCTTGAAGTGATAACTCATGCTTGAGCTTAGAAATAGAGCTTGGGCATAGAAATAACAGACTATAGAACTAACCTAATAATAAACGCGGTCTCTGCTTAACTTATCAATAAAGTGAGTGGGAAGAACCGCGAATCCAGAGCAGTAAAGGATATGAACGTGAAACAGAAAAAACGCTTTATCGCAGGGGCAAGCTGCCCAAGTTGCAACACTCAAGACACACTCCGTTGGTGGATTGAAAATAATATCGAGCTGGTGGAATGTGTCGATTGTGACTTCACAGAACAGCGTAAACCGAAAACTGTAGAGAAATCTGAACACGCGAATCAAGAAATGATCGGTATTTTTAAGCCAGAATGATTGAGTTTCGTTAATTGATCCCCATAATATCCCGGTACAGAATTTTTCCTAAGCTCAACTGTTCGAGCTTAGTCCAAACCTCCTTGGAGCTCTCATGAAAATTGAAAAGAACGTAGTAGTTAGTGTTGCATATCAAGTGAAACTTGAAGATGGCGTAGTAGTTGACCAATCAACTGCAGAAGCTCCACTAGATTACCTTCACGGTCACAACAACCTAATTACAGGTCTTGAAAAAGAGCTTGAAGGCAAAGTAGCTGGCGACAAGTTCTCTGCAACTGTTACTCCAGAAGACGCATACGGCGAACACAACGACGCACTAGTTCAACGTGTTCCTGCTGACGTATTCCAAGGTGTTGAGCAAATCGAAGTTGGCATGCGTTTCCTAGCGGATACTGACCAAGGTCCAATCCCAGTTGAAGTTACTGAAGTAGATGGCGACGAAGTTGTTGTTGATGGTAACCACATGCTAGCTGGCCAAACTCTAACGTTTGACGTTGAAGTTGTAGCGGTTCGTGAAGCGACTGAAGAAGAAGTTCAACACGGTCACGTACACCAAGAAGGCGGCTGTGGCGGTCACGACCACGATCATGACCACGAAGGCGGTTGCTGTGGTGGCGAAGGCCATGACCACGGTGAAGAGAAAAAAGACGGCTGCTGTGGCGGCGGTAGCTGTGGTTCTCACTAATACCGAATTAACGGTTTAGTTTAAGAATCTTGAAAGCCTCCCTTGTGGAGGCTTTTTGCGTTTAGGAGTCTCGCTTTTTGACCTCGCTTTTCTCTACCAAACTAAGTGTCCGCAAATCTAAGCATTCGTAAAAGTTTGGTTTTCGTTATCAGACATCGAACCATGGATGTGGTATTGATAGCACAACATTATAAGACGACGTCAGTGGAGAGTTTGTATGTCACAGCCTTTTTCAATTGCCATTCATGGTGGTGCAGGAACCATCTTGCGCGAGCAAATGAGCTATGAATTAAAAGCGGGTATTACCGAGGCTTTGGAAAAATCGGTTTTGGCTGGTTATCAAATATTGCAATCGGGTGGTGATGCTCTGGATGCGGTAGTGGCATCGGTTAAGGTGATGGAAGACAGTCCCCACTTTAATGCCGGCAAAGGCTCGGTTTTAACGCATGATGAATTTGTTGAGATGGACGCTTCTGTGATGCATGGCCGCGAAATGGATGCAGGTGCTATTGCAGGCGTTCGCCATATCAAAAACCCAATTGAGCTTGCACGTGATGTGATGCGGAAAAGCGACCATGTGTTGCTGATTGGTGAAGGTGCCGAGAAGTTTGCGTTTGAGCATGACTACACCTTTACCGAGCAAGACTACTTCTTTACTGAGCGCCGCTATGACCAACTTCAGTCGATGAAAGAGAAAGGCATCTTTGCTCTGTCTGAAGCGAAATATGATCAGCAGCAAGCTGAGAAATACCCTGACGATAAAAAGTACGGCACGGTTGGTGCGGTCGCATTAGACCAAGCGGGTAACTTAGCGGCAGCAACCAGTACCGGTGGCGTGACCAATAAGAAATACGGTCGTGTCGGGGATTCTCCGATTATTGGTGCAGGAACCATGGCTGAAAATGGCAACGTTGCTGTCTCAACAACCGGGATGGGCGAGTTCTTCTTAAGAAAGATGGTTGCGAGTGATGTGGCGGCACGAATGCGTTATCTCAAAGAAGATGTGCATACCGCTTGTGAACACATTATCCAAGGTGAACTGAAAACCATGGGCGGGGAAGGTGGCTTGATCGCTATCGATGACCAAGGCGATATTCATTTTGGTATGAACAGCTCTGGGATGTATCGTGCAAGCGTTGATACTCAAGGCCGTGTAGAAGTGAAGATTTATGCTGATGAGTAATCTCATACAGGCGTAAATTAAATTACCAAGTACATAAACAAAGGGCGACAGATATTTTCTGCCGCCCTTTGTTTTTCAATTATGGCAAATGAGCAGTAGCCCATTTGAATCGAACTTAATAGTGTGGAGGTGGCGTCTCTTCTGATGCGTCTGCTAGGTTAGAGCCATCCATATTTTTCACTTTGCCAACCACGAACTTCATCTGATCTTGCATTCTCGTGATCAACATTTGTTGTTGGCTAAGCGCTTCATTGAGTTCTTCAATGGTCTGTTCTTGGAAAGCTAGCTGACACTCTAGGTCATTAACGCGGCTTTCTAGTTGTTCAACTCGCTTTTCTGTCATCGTTCTTAATCCACATTCCAAGCTTGGGCTATGCCCGCAGAGGTGCCCGATATCACACGGTTCTTATCATCAAAGGCTGCATCATACACTACCGCACGAGGAGGGCGAGCATCTTTTAGTGGCTCAGCATCGTGGCGAGAAATTCGTTTGCCATCCTGAGTATTCCACACACTCACTTGGCTAGATGGTGTGCCTGTCACCAACATACTGCCGTCATCAGAAAAACGAGCACTCGAGAAAATCAACTGTCGAGACCAGCTTTGCAGTTGTGCTTGAGGTTCGCCCGTTTCAAGATCCCAAATCATTGCTTGGTTGCCGCCATCAGAGGTAAAAGCCAGCTCACCATCGCGTTGTAGCGCGACTCGTACTACTCTTTGTTCATGCTCAAAGGAGCGCAATACCAAGCCCGACTCAGTATCCCAAAGGTAGGCTTTGTAGTCGTTGCCACCGGATAAGGCGTAGCGACCATTGGATGAAAGGGACACGGAATTCACTTTTTCTCGGTGAGCGAGGAACTCCAGACGGCGTCCGGTGACTAAGTCCACATAGATGGCTTTGCCATTAGAAAGGCCAAGCAGTACTTTTTCACCATTGCTAGAGATATCGACATCGCGAATCAAGCCGTCTGAGATAGACCATAGCCCTTGTGCTTGAGTCCAAGATAAGTCCCAAACGGCGAAGTTCATTTGGCTCGCGGTAATGGCAAAACGGCCATTGTCCGAGATACGGATATGTGATACTTGGTTTTCTAACTGATCTTGTGGGCCAAGCTGAGCCAACTCTTGGTTTTGGGCGAGATCCCAAAGCAGTAGTTGTTTTTGCTGAGAGTAGAGCAGGGCGAAGCGTCCATCTCTGCTGAGTGCAAAGCTGGTGGCACCGTTGGGTTCAATTTCCCAACGTTGCTCATCATCTTGGAAGAAAAAACATCCATTTAACAAGGTGATGACAATTGCACATAGCAATGAATGGAAAAATATTTGCATCACGTCTAATAATCCGGTTTTTGTCGAAAGACATATGACTAGTATATTGTTATAACTAACGTATTCACACCAATCTAATCATTAGATTTGTGCACAATAACCAATGGCTTGGCCATTAATTGGAGAATTCAATGAAATCAGTTTTAAAAGTATCACTGCTTGCCGCAACGGTTATGCTAGCAGTTGGTTGTCAGAAAGAAGAACCAAAGGCAGAAGCTCCACAGGTAGAAGAAGTTAAAGTTGAAGCAGTAAACTTTAAAACAGAAGATGACAAAGCGGCTTACGCAATCGGTGTATCTTTCGCTAACTACCTAAGCACAAGCATTGATAAGCCAAGCGAGCTAGGTATCAACCTAGACAAAGATATGGTTCTTCAAGGTATCGAAGACGTATTTGCAGAGAAAACAGCACTTAACGAAGAAGAAACTCGCGCAGCTCTTGAAGCTCTAGACAAGCGTGTTGCTGAAACGATGCAAGCACAAGCGGCAGAAAAATCTGCAGAAGTGAAGAAAGCTGGTGATGACTTCCGTGCTGAGTTCGCTAAAACTGAAGGCGTTAAGCAAACTGAATCTGGCCTACTTTACCAAGCAATGACACAAGGTGAAGGCGCTTCTCCAAAAGACACCGATACCGTTCAAGTACACTACAAAGGTACACTAACTGATGGTACTCAGTTCGATAGCTCTTACGATCGTGGCGAACCAGCAACATTCCCACTAAACCGCGTAATCCCAGGCTGGACTGAAGGTGTACAGCTGATGCAAGTCGGTTCTAAGTACAAGTTCGTTATCCCGCCAGAGCTAGCATACGGTGAGCAAGACACACCGACTATCCCAGCTAACTCAACGCTAGTATTCGAAGTAGAGCTACTAAACATCGATAACGCTGAAGCAGCTCCTGCACAGTAATATCGGTCAAAAGCCTCGTACTAAAATACGTTGATTGAATAAAAAGCCTAACTTTGAGTTAGGCTTTTTTTATGATTTGAAGATGAGTATTTGATTTTTAAACTTGTTCTAAATCACTAGTTGCAATGTTAGCTAGGTGTGCAATTAAAATTTTCTGATAAACTTACATAAATTTGTTGATTTTTCACACGAAGGTAAGGAATAAGTGACTACTACAGAAACAGTCAATGCAGATGTGTTACTTGAAATGGAATCAGTCCACGTTATGCCATTCAGTGAACACGATAAAATCATTCTAAGATCTTATGAGGCCGTTGTTGACGGTATTGCGAGCCTTATTGGTCCGTTTTGTGAAATCGTTTTGCACTCTTTAGAAGACCTCAATACTTCTGCGATTAAAATTGCCAACGGCGAAAATACAGGTCGTCAGGTTGGCTCGCCGATCACCGATCTTGCATTGAAGATGCTAAAAGATATTGAAGGTTCTAAGCGTAATTTCTCACGTTCATACTTTACTCGCGCTAAAGGCGGAGTGTTGATGAAGTCGATCACGGTTGCTATCCGTAACGGTGAAGACCGAGTGATTGGCCTACTGTGTATTAACGTGAACCTAGACGCGCCATTCTCACAAGTACTGCAATCGTTCATGCCAACACAAGACGCAGACGAAGCCGCATCATCGGTTAACTTCGCTAGTGACGTTGAAGAACTTGTCGACCAAACGGTTGAACGCACCATTGAAGAAATTAACGCTGACAAATCGGTATCGAACAATACTAAGAACCGTCAGATCGTGATGGAGCTGTACGACAAAGGTATTTTCGATATCAAAGACGCGATTAACCGCGTTGCTGAGCGACTGAACATCTCTAAGCACACCGTGTACCTATACATCCGCCAACGTAAAACAGAGGATGAAGAGGGTTGCTAAGCTATACACTCCTAGTTAATGGGCCGGTATATGGCTCACAGTCAGCAAGAAGTGCCTACCAGTTTGCCGTGGCTCTGATTAAACAGGGCCACAAACTTCACAGTGTGTTCTTCTATCAAGATGGCGTTAGTAACGGCTCAGACCTTACCGTACCGGCTAACGATGAATTTGACTTAGCTTCAGCTTGGCAAAAGCTGGCTGATGAGCACGATGTTAGCCTTGAAACCTGTGTGGCTGCTGCGCTAAGACGCGGAGTGATTAGCTCTGAAGAAGCAGAGCAACATCAACTAAGTGCCTCTAACCTAGCAACTGGATTTACTCAGGCCGGATTAGGGAGCTTATCGGAAGCACTACTAACGCAAGATAGGGTTGTGCAGTTTTGAGAAAGTTAGCCTTTATATTTAACAGTTACCCTCATACGACCGCTGCGGGTAGAGAAGGGTTAGACGCCCTGCTTGCTGCGTCCGCATATAGTGAAGACATTGCCGTGTTCTTTGTTGGCGATGGCGTGACACAGCTTCTCAAAGCGCAGCAGCCCGACGAAACACTATCGCGTGACTACATCTCTGCATTCAAACTTATGGACCTGTACGACATCGAACAGGTGTATGTGTGTCAGCGTAGTCTGAGTCAGTTTGGTCTTTCAGCAGACAACCTGCTGATCGATGTGACCACCGTTGAAGCCGACGAGTTAACGCAGAAGTTAGCTCAGTGCCAACGGATACTGACTTTCTAGGGGACGCTATGCTTCATATTGTAAAATCAGTCGACAAACTTAAACTCGCATTGACCTATTCTCAGCCACAAGATCAGTATCTTTTGGTGGAAGATGCGGTGTATGTTTGCCTTCCCAATCATGAGTTATTCACTCAAATCTGCGCAGTAGAGCAGGTGTCGGTGTTAAAACCAGATCTCGATAGCCGAGGTTTACAACTACTTGTCTCAAGTACCATTGATCAAGTTGACTTCGATGGCTTCGTTAAACTGACGGTTTTGAACGACAAATCAGTCACTTGGTAGCTGTGTTTTATCAGTTTGGTTAAAAGTAGACCATCCTGAGCTCTAGACGGCTAAAAAAGATCTGTATATTTCTTGACACACCTCCCACTGCTGAATAGAATTTTGCGTCCCTAATTACGACTTGTGATTAGGGATAGATTTTTCACAAAGCTTACTTTCAAGTAAATTTCAGGAGCTAGTTAATGGCAACTATTAACCAGTTGGTTCGCAAACCTCGTGTAAAGCAAGTTGTTAAAAGCAACGTGCCTGCACTAGAAGCGTGCCCACAAAAACGTGGTGTATGTACTCGTGTTTACACTACTACACCTAAAAAACCTAACTCGGCACTACGTAAAGTATGTCGTGTACGTCTAACTAACGGTTTCGAAGTAACTTCGTACATCGGCGGTGAAGGCCACAACCTACAAGAGCACAGTGTTGTACTAATCCGTGGCGGTCGTGTAAAAGACCTTCCGGGTGTTCGTTACCACACTGTTCGCGGCGCACTTGACTGTGCTGGCGTTAACGACCGTAAACAAGGTCGTTCTAAGTACGGTGTGAAACGTCCTAAGTCTTAATTGATTCTCTTTTTTAAAAAGAAATCGTTAAGTAAGGCCAAACACTATTTTATTTATTATTCTGAAAAGTTTTGGAAAAAACCTGAAGAAGACAACGGAGAATATCCATGCCACGTCGTCGCGTAATAGGTCAGCGTAAGATCCTTCCAGATCCTAAGTTCAAATCTGAATTGCTGGCAAAATTCGTTAACATCCTTATGGTTGACGGAAAGAAATCTACTGCAGAAAAAATCGTTTACACTGCACTAGATTCAATGGCTGAGAAGTCTGGTAAAGACCACTTAGCTGTATTTGAAGAAGCTCTTGAAAATGTTCGCCCAGCGGTAGAAGTTAAATCTCGCCGTGTAGGTGGTTCAACTTACCAAGTACCTGTAGAAGTTCGTCCGGTTCGCCGTAACGCTCTTGCTATGCGTTGGGTAGTTGAAGCTGCGCGTAAGCGTGGTGAAAAATCTATGGCTCAACGCCTAGCTGCTGAAATGCTAGACGCGTCTGAGAACAAAGGTACTGCGGTTAAGAAACGTGAAGACGTTCACCGCATGGCTGACGCAAACAAAGCGTTCGCACATTACCGTTGGTAATACCTTTTTAGTGCTGCAAGGTTCCTTGCAGCACTTCTTTAGTTCCTATGCTTATGCTAGGAACTATTGCTATTTCTAGGGCAAGCAATTTTTAGCGAAGCATCGCTTTTAACGCCTAATCTAGACATAGCAATAGTCCCTAAGTCTCTAATAAGAGGATTCAACCGTGGCTCGTAAAACTCCTATAGAGCAATACCGTAATATCGGTATCGTTGCTCACGTAGATGCAGGTAAAACAACCACAAGTGAACGTATTCTGTTCTATACCGGTCTTTCTCACAAAATCGGCGAAGTTCACGATGGTGCAGCAACCATGGACTGGATGGAGCAAGAGCAAGAGCGCGGTATTACGATCACTTCAGCAGCAACCACTACGTTTTGGCGTGGTATGGAAGCTCAGTTCTCGGACCACCGTATTAACATCATCGACACTCCTGGACACGTTGACTTCACAATCGAAGTAGAACGTTCTTTGCGTGTACTTGATGGTGCAGTTGTTGTGTTCTGTGGCTCATCTGGTGTTGAACCTCAGTCAGAGACAGTATGGCGTCAAGCTGATAAGTACCAAGTTCCACGTATGGTTTTCGTTAATAAAATGGACCGTACCGGCGCAGACTTCTTGCGCGTAGTTGAACAGATCAAGGATCGCCTAGGCGCGACTCCTGTTCCAATTCAACTGAACATTGGTGCTGAAGAAAACTTCCAAGGCGTTGTCGATCTTATCAAGATGAAGGCAATTAACTGGAACGAAGCTGACCAAGGCATGACTTTCACATACGAAGATATTCCTGCAGACATGCAAGAAATGGCTGAAGAATATCGTACAGAACTTGTTGAAGCTGCTGCAGAAGCAAATGAAGAGCTGATGGATAAGTACCTTGAAGAAGGTGAACTAACAGAAGCTGAAATCAAACAAGGTCTTCGTACTCGTACCCTTAATAATGAAATCGTACTTGCTACTTGTGGTAGTGCATTCAAAAACAAAGGTGTACAAGCTGTTCTAGATGCAGTTGTTGATTTCCTTCCTTCTCCAGTCGATGTACCTGCAATTAAAGGTATCGATGAAGACGAGAACGAAGCAGAGCGTCACGCAGACGACAAAGAACCGTTCTCAGCGCTAGCATTCAAGATTGCAACAGACCCATTCGTTGGTACTTTAACTTTCATCCGTGTTTACTCTGGTGTTGTTGAAAGCGGTAAAACAGCTTACAACTCTGTGAAGAAACAACGTGAACGCTTAGGTCGCATTGTTCAAATGCACTCAAACAAGCGTGAAGAAGTAAAAGAAGTACGAGCAGGTGACATCGCAGCCATCATTGGCCTGAAAGATGTGACTACTGGTGAAACCCTTTGTGACCAGAACCATAAGATTGTTCTTGAGCGCATGGAGTTCCCAGATCCAGTGATTCAGATCGTTGTAGAGCCAAGCTCTCAAGCTGATCAAGACAAAATGACTATCGCTCTAGGTAAACTAGCAGCGGAAGACCCATCGTTCCGCGTTGATATGGATGCGGAAACTGGCCAGACTCTGATTTCTGGTATGGGTGAACTACACTTAGATATCATCGTTGACCGTATGAAGCGCGAATTTAGCGTGAACTGCAACGTTGGTAACCCGCAAGTGGCTTACCGTGAGACTATTCGTGGTACAGCGAAAGCGGAAGGTAAATTTATCCGTGAACATGGTGGTAAAGGTCAGTACGGTCACGTATGGCTGAAACTAGAACCATCAGAAGCTGGCGAAGGCTTTGTCTTTGTGGATGAAATTGCCAATGGTATCGTACCGAAAGAGTTTATCGCTTCAGTTGCTAAAGGCGTTGAAGAGCAGATGAACAATGGTGTGCTTGCTGGCTATCCAGTTTTGGATATCAAAGCTACACTATATGATGGTTCTTACCATGAAACAGATTCAAGTGAGATGGCGTTTACAATCGCTGCCTCTATGGCTTTCAGAACGGGTGCACTTGAAGCGCAACCGGTTCTGCTTGAGCCTATGATGAAAGTTGAAGTAACTACTCCAGAAGACTGGATGGGTGACGTTGTTGGCGATATTAACCGTCGTCGCGGCATCATCGAAGGTATGGACGAGGGGACAGCTGGCCTGAAGATAATTCGTGCACAAGTTCCGTTGTCTGTCATGTTCGGTTACGCAACTGATTTACGTTCTGCGACACAAGGTCGTGCTTCTTACTCTATGGAGTTTAGTGAGTACGCTGAAGTGCCTAACAATGTTGCAAAAGCAATCATTGCAGAGCGTGGTTAAACAAAAGGAAGGCATTTTTTTTCATTTTTTGAAAGAACAATGCGTCCAAATATTGCGCTAACGAGAGTTGGCGCATAAAATAGCAATTTCTGGCGCGTCTCGCTCAATAATGAACGTGGCGAATCATAACTAGGAAGGAACACGATTGTGTCTAAAGAAAAATTTGAACGTACGAAACCGCACGTAAACGTTGGTACTATCGGCCACGTTGACCACGGTAAAACAACTCTAACTGCTGCTATCTGTACTACTCTTGCAAAAGTATACGGCGGTGTTGCTAAAGATTTCGCATCTATCGATAACGCTCCAGAAGAGCGTGAGCGCG